>JAAFHO010000227.1 GCA_013297575.1 Chitinophagales bacterium | reverse complement strand
TACCGCCGATTTCCTGATAAAGGTGCAATAAAGGCTACGCTTGCAATGAGGCTACTGCCGACAAAAAAGCACCCGATTTGATCCTTGTCTCTTTCAATTCGCTCTCCGGATCGGACTCGTATAATAGTGTTGCTCCGGCGCAAAAAGACAATAATCCATCGCGGATATGTGCCGTTCTAATCGTAATTGCGGTATTTACATCACCGTCAAATAGCATCCAGCCGATACAGCCACCATAGTATCCGCGGGTATGTTTTTCAATTTGCTCGATATAATGCATCGCCGCAATCTTGGGCGCACCCGTGAGCGTACCGGCATTAAGGCTGGCAATTAATGCATCAAACCCAGTATAACGATCTTCTAAAATGCCGCCAACCTGCGAAACCGTATGCGTCACGTGGCTGTATTTTTCAATAATTCGGTAGTGCTCAATCTCGATACCGGGCTTGCATATCCGCGCCAAATCATTGCGACCCAAGTCGATCAACATATCCAATTCCGAGTTTTCTTTGGGCGAATTGAGCAGTTCCATCATCAGTCGGTGGTCTTCAATCGGGTTCTCCGAACGGCGAATACTCCCACTAATCGGTCGCAAAGTAGCGCGTCCATCTTCGTAGCGCAGCATGAGTTCCGGACTGGCCCCCAACAGTGTTTCATTACCAAAATCAAAGTAAAATAAGTATGGACTCGGGTTAATTTTGCGATAGCGCGCATACAATGGCAACATATCGCCTGCTACACGCATAGTTTGTTTACGGCTCAAAACAATTTCTAATAATTCACCTTCATTACACAAGCGGATGCCCTTATCTACCTGCTGCATAAAAGTAGCATCATCGGGCTGGGAAACGGTATTAGAAAAAGTAGGTACTGGCAATTGCGCTACCCTATCCCCTTCCACCGAGGCTTGATGAACTAAATTTTTCAAATGTTGTTCGGCCTCCAATGTTTCGGCTTCGGTAGCACGGCTGACATACAACGTCAGGTCTTTTGTTAAGTGATTGAACAGCAGGATATTATCGAATAAAAACAAGTGAAAATCAGGATCAGGGCAAGGTTTTTGGTGTGCAATGTCTTCAAAAAGATAAACAAAACGGTAGCCCAATGCCCCATACAAGCCCATAAAATTCTTCTCTGAATTGGAAAAATGAGCCAACATCCTGCGCAATGGTTGTGCAATATTTTGTCGGCTTAATCGGTCTTCTTCCGGCCCATAAAACGGTATTTGAGGTATCACCAAATCAAATCCAAGTCCCGAATTACTTTCCGATTCGATAAATTCAGCAAATTCTTGTTGGATAAATTCATAAAAAGGTCGTCCGCGTTCTTCTAACAAACGGATCTCCAATCGATCTTCCTTTCCCGTCAGTTCAAGCGAAGGGTTCACCCCAATCAGAGACATACGGCTACTTTTGTCAACCGCCGATGCGCTTTCAAACAAACAAGAAGCGCCGTTATTGCGGAGTGCTGCGTATAATTCTAATGCCTCGCAATAGTGGAGGCGACTTGCTGATGTAAACATTATTTTTATCTTTTTCGATTGATCGGATAAGCACTACTATGTATCAATGTACTGGTACAATGATGCAAAGGTAATAGAATGATTTGGAATGACGGAAATAATTTTTATTTTTTATTTCAAAACAATACACTATACCAGAATTTACCCATAAAAATCCCAAACTTCCCATTAACTTTGCGCCCGAATTGCAGACCACTTTGTCGCCTTTAGCCGCACTTCTGTGTGGTACGGGAGGAAAGTCCGGACAATATAGAGCGCCGCGCCACCTAACGGGTGGGGCTTCGCTTCGGCGGAGTACAGCGAGTGTCACAGAAAATAACCGCCCTACTTCGGTGGGGTAAGGGTGAAAATGTGCGGTAAGAGCGCACGGTATTTTTAGGTAACTAAAGATATGGATAAACCTCGCGGATTGAAATGCCATGTACACCTTGCGGAGTCGAAAGACTCCCACCTGCGGCTCGCGGGTGCTGCAAGGGGGGTAGGCAGAACAGAACCCAGTAGTGATGCTGTGGTCCAGATAAATGACAAGGGCATTAACCTCGGTTAGTGTACAGAATCCGGCTTACAGGTCTGCAATTTTTTTATAAATCTCATTCCTTATCCAACATATCCGCGCAATTTTGCGTCTTATACTTCAATTGTGCTTTTTAGTGTACAAAAACACACCATGAGGAAACTACTATTTACATGTTACACTACCCTTTTAATGGTAGTTACAGCCTATGCGCAACCGTCCAACAACGAGTGCGACAACCCGATTGTCATTACTGATGTAACGGCTTTTTGTACCGAATCCGGTGCTTTTACCAATGTGGGTGCCACACCCACCAATTTTAACCCCGTTGGTTGCCCCACGGAAAACGACGTATGGTTTTCATTTACAGCACTCTCTACCGATGTAAATATTACCATCCGCGGTGCTACCCAAAATGGCGCAGGCGGTACTTTGAAAGACCCCGAAGTTTCACTCCATTTTGGCAATTGTGGAGGGCTTCTGGAAACAATCGAATGCGCCAGTAGCACGCCTGGTTCCAATATCGCCGAACTGTACCAAGGTGGCCTTTTTGTAGGCTCCACCTATCTTATACGCGTACAAGGCGGTGGAGGCCAAGTGGGTTCTTTCCAACTCTGCCTCAATAATTACAACCCACCAGTTGACCCTAAGAGTGACTGCCCGCAAGCCTCTATTTTATGCGACAAATCGCCTTTTGTAGTACAAAACGTAACCGGAGCAGGGAACGACAACTCGGAGTTGGACGGTGCCGACTGTTTCTCTAATGGTTCTTCTTCCGTCAATAACGAATCCAATTCTACTTGGTTTGTATGGACTTGCTCCGTTGCTGGACCGCTTACGTTCACATTAACACCCAATAACGGCCCCGATGACCTCGATTTTGTAATATACGAATTACCCAATGGTGTATCCAGCGGTACGATCAATTGTGCTGGCAGACAAATTGTCCGCTGTATGGCCTCTGGTGAATCCAGCGGCGTAAATTCTGCTCCATGCCTCGGCCCAACTGGCTTACGCACTGGCGATCCTGACACCTCCGAGGATGCAGGTTGCTCCAATGCTGGCGACGATGCTTGGCTGGCACCGCTACAAATGGAGGTCGGTAAAACGTATGCACTATGTGTCAATAATTTTAGTTTGTCGGGTAATGGTTTTGGCGTAGAATTTGGAGGAACAGGGGAGTTTCAAGGCCCTGATGCTATGTTTACCACTATTCCTAATGCCATTTGCCTAGGAGAAACTGTACAAGTAGTGGATCAATCTACTTTTAACTTGGGCAGTATTACCAAATGGCAGTGGAGTTTCGGAGCGGAAGCAACGCCCCTTATTGCTGTTGGGAAAGGGCCACATTTTGTTAAATTTGAAAAATCTGGATTCCAGCCAGTGGTACTTACGGTAACTACCAATTTGGGTTGTAAAGTAACCCATGTCCAATACGTCAACGTATTCCCTGATGTAACCGTGGATACTTTGATTGCTGCTCCCGATTGTAATGGTGGTAGCAATGGTGCCATTACGATCAATAATATAAAATCGGGTACGCCGCCCTATAAATTCAGTTGGAATAATGGGCCATTTACCACCGATAATACACTCACTGGATTAACCATCGGCGTGTATAACCTTGTGATAAGCGACAGCAATAATTGTACAACAGAACTGGATATCAATGTAAAGGAACTTGAACTCACCGTAGCACCAGATATACAAAAACCATTATGTACCGGCGACGCTAACGGACAAATAACGCTCAATGTAACCAATGGCCAAGCCCCATACCAGTTCAATTGGGGTTCAGGATTTGAGGTAAATAATACAAAAAACGGCTTTTCGGCAGGTGTTTACACCGTATTAGGTATAGATGCTGAATTGTGCAAGGGTACTTTTATGGTGACCGTTACAGATAATCCGCCTGTTACATTGGATATGGATACTATTGATGTAACGTGCTACAAATTGAACGATGGTATTGGTATTGCAAACCCCGGTGGTGGCGTTGGCAATTTTACCTATTTATGGTCTGATAACCAGATTGATAAAGAGGCCATAAACCTCGCACCCGGTGTTTATACCGTTACAGCCAGCGATGGCAATGATTGTACGATTGTAGGCGGGGTAAGTATTGTAGAACCACCCGAACTCGATATTCAATTGGTGCGTACCAAGGACTTGCTTTGTGCCGGATTACCCACGGGAGAGATCGAAGTAAGTGCTTCCGGCGGGCGACCCAACTATGAATATACGGCTGTTGGGAACATTTATCAACCCAGCAATGTTTTGACAGGGTTGTATGCCGGTAATTATTGGGCTAAAGTGCGCGATCAATCGGGCTGTATCGACTCTGTTTTTGCAAAAATAACCGAGCCATTGGCAGTCACTTTATTCTTGTCGCCCACCGACGTGACCATCGACTTGGGTTATACCGTTCAAACGGTTACCGCCACTGGACCAGCAGGTCGTCCCGTTTCTTTTGCGTGGACACCTTCTGAAGGATTAAGTTGTACCGATTGTCCAGAGCCATTGATTACTGCCATAGGTTCACAGTTGTATTTGGCCAAAATAACAGATGCCGATGGTTGTATGGACACCGCAACGATTCGCCTCACCGTGAATAAACAGCGGCCCATTTATTTCCCAAATATCTTTGATCCAAGTACAGGCGTATTTCCGAATAATTTCTTTACGGGCTTTTCAGGGCCAGCAGCCACTGCAATGAAAGTATTCAGGGTATATGACCGTTGGGGAGCATTGGTTTTTGAAGGGAAAAATATCCCGTTCAATGCGCCAAACGAAGGTTGGGATGGCACCATTAATGGCAAAAATGCAGATACAGGCGTTTATGTTTGGTATGCTTCAGTGCAGTTTATCGACGGCGTAGAACAAGAATACAGTGGCGATATTACAGTAATTAGATAAGATCAATACACCATTAAAATCTATACAAATGGTGTAAATAATAAAAATTAATATGCAAAAACCAGGGATTCCGCGAGGAACAAGAGATTTTGGGCCGGAAGAAGTGCGGAAACGCACCTTTATTTTTGATACGATTAAATCAGTATTTATACAATTTGGTTTTCAGCCATTAGAAACCCCAGCCATGGAAAACCTCTCTACTTTGACCGGCAAATACGGCGAAGAAGGGGACAAATTATTGTTCAAAATCCTCAACAATGGCGACTTTCTCGAAAAAGTCGATGCCGAAGATTTGAACGCCAAAAACTCCGCAAAAGTGCAATCGGCCATCGCAGATCGCGGCTTAAAGTACGACTTAACCGTGCCTTTTGCCCGCTATGTAGTGATGAATAGAGGTCAGTTGACTTTCCCGTTCAAACGTTACCAAATCCAACCTGTGTGGCGCGCCGACAACCCGCAAAGGGGGCGTTATCGCGAGTTTTTCCAATGCGACGCTGATGTTATTGGTTCCGATAGCCTATTGTTTGAGGCCGAATTGGTGCAAATTTACGACGAGGCATTTGCTCGGATGAATGTCCCCGTAACCATTAAGATCAATAACCGAAAAGTGCTGTTTGGTATGGCCGAAGCAGCAGGGATTCCCGACCAATTTATGGACATGACCGTGGCCATTGATAAATTGGATAAAATTGGTATTGAAGGCGTGCGCAAAGAATTGACCGAACGAGGTATTTCCGACGACGCCATTACCAAAATTGAAAAAACACTCGCCGCCAAATCCATCGCCGATTTACGCCCTTTGTTGGCCAATAGCCCAACGGGAACGCTCGGTTTGGATGAATTAGATACCGTTTATCGTTTTTTAGCAAATACGCCATTGGCCAACGAACTCCAATTTGAAGTGACCTTGGCACGTGGCCTGTCGTACTACACGGGTTGTATTTTTGAAGTAGCCGCGAAAGGCGCAATTATGGGCAGTATTGGTGGCGGTGGCCGCTATGCTGATTTGACGGGCGTATTTGGCGTGCCAGGATTATCAGGAGTAGGGGTTTCTTTTGGCGCCGATCGCATTTACGATGTCATGGCGCAATTGGATCTTTTCCCAACATCATTACTAACCTCCGTTGATCTACTGATCGCCTCTTTTGATGCCGCTACGCAGCAATATGCCTTTGAATGCGCTACAAAACTCCGCAAACAGGGTCTTTCTGTGGAAGTATATCCCGAGGCCGGTAAGTTGAAAAAGCAATTTGAATATGCCTCAAAACGCAATATTCCATTTGTTGCATTGGCGGGCGAAACAGAAATGCAAGACGGGACGCTGACCATAAAAGTACAATCGGAAGTAGAGCAAAAAGTACAGGAAACGATGGCTTTGGATCTGGTAAAGGCTTTTGTAAAGGCTTAAGAAATATAAAATAAGTTGACAGATGAATTATTATAGCACAAAATAATGAGCCGTAAGAACAAACTAAAAAAATTTGCAGATGTACTGTCTTTCCCTAACGTATATGAATGTTACGATATTCAGCAGCCACAATTGGTTGGAATTGGGCTTCAACCCATAGACTTGAAAGGACGCTGGAATGAAGTACATTTCAAAAATAATAACCCAATTACCGTGGAATTGGCTTGCGGAGCAGGAGAATATGCCGTTGGATTGGCCGAAAAGTTCCCCGATCGGAATTTTATTGGGGTGGACATTAAAGGCAACCGGCTGTGGGTAGGTGCTAAACAGGCATTGGATGCAGGGCTACATAATGTTGCTTTTTTGCGTACGCGTATTGAAATTTTGGACGTGTTTTTTGCCGCTAATGAAATAGATGAAATTTGGATCACATTTTGCGACCCCTTTCCCCGCGAAAGTAAATATACACGCCGATTAACTTCCCATAATTTTCACGACATTTACCGTCGGGTACTCCGGCCGGGTGGCTTGGTACACCTCAAGCACGATGACCCCGATTTTTACAAATTTACGTTGGATACCATTGCAGAAGATCCCGCCTGTGTTTTGTTGTACGAAAACTTCGATATTTATGCCGAGCCATTGGCTTATCCTGAATTGGCCATGAAAACGCGTTATGAGGAAATGCACTTGGCTAAGGGGCGTAAAATTAAATATGTTCAGTATAAAATAAGTGCTTTGTAAATGTTGTTTACCCAAGTACTTATGATACCGAGATAGTTTTTTCTTTCAATTTCCCCGATTATCGATAGGTTTTGTCTATAGATTTATAGGACACAATGGTGTTTTCATGGACAAACTTATAACATCATTTGATGAAAGTACGATCTCTTATTAGATCTGTGTTGATTGTTAGGGGCAGTTGGAGTGAAATCGATATCATAAAAAAACGAGGGAATTAACACTATGAAAAATACTCTTTTTATTTTTTTAATACTAGTATCAATATTGACTGCTTGCCAGCCATCTAATATTAAAATGCTCCAGCTCGCACCCAACGAATTGAATACTAAGGTAAAAGTTGTATTTAATGGGTATGATAAAGTAGTCTTGCATAAGAGAAAAGGGTTTGGTAATTCTACAATATATGATGTTACAAGCATAGATTCATTTATCCCTTCGGAAGCATGTAGGTATTATGGGTTTTCACTTTCCCTTGATATTGACAAAGATGAAATTAAAAAATCTTGGCATTATTATGCAGACAATGATATACCAGATGTTAGTATGAAATTTAGTTCAGACAGCACTATGCTATCCATTGATCAGTTATTTGGAGCACAACACTTTACGGTTCTTCGACAGATAGGAGCGTATTCTGTTTCAGTATATAGTAACAGACCTCCCGAGGATAAGCCTTTCACAAATGAGGAAATAGCATTTTTTGAAAAAATAATCCTAAGTATTTCGATATTGGAGTGAATGAATCATATCTAAGTTTCGATCAATCAAAAAACGAACTAAAAAGAAGTTTAAGACGGTATTTGTAGAAAAGATAGATCGTTAGATCTTCCTAAAAAATAACTTATTTATGAAATACATTCCAATACTAACCGACCAAAACGTAATTGTAACTGTCAAGCAAAACGGAAAGACAGACTTAACAACAGTTAAACGAATAAAAATATGAAAAACAAGGCATTAAACATAGCAATTTTTTTTATTTTTTCAAGTGTAAGTGGACTTCAGAGTCAAAACGTGCTTAAAATCCCTAACTTCTTTGATGAAACATTGAAGGGCAATCTAAATTATGTTATTGACCTGCCCTTCAAGTCAAAATGTAAAAAAACAAAGATGCAAAGGAGCGG
>JAAFHO010000226.1 GCA_013297575.1 Chitinophagales bacterium | reverse complement strand
ACTGCTGTGGCGAGGCTAGATCGGGTGGTCGAAATCCTAAAACTTTTGATCCAGCAAATTCATGTTTTGGAAACGATGACACCACTGGATTTTCTGGATTTTCGGAATTACCTATTTCCAGCATCGGGTTTTCAAAGTTTTCAATTTCGTAAAGTAGAGGCCATGTTAGGATTGCCCGAAAAAGGCAGAATGACCTATAATAATGTAGCCTATTCATCGGTTTTTCCAGAAGATCAGCAAAAAGAATTGAGTGATTTGGCCAGCCGCCGCTCCATGTTCGAACTGGTAGAAGATTGGCTCGAACGTACCCCTTTTTTACAATTTGGGGAGTTCCGTTTTTTGGAGCATTATCAGGAAGCCGTTCAAAAAATGCTCACGAAAGAAGCCGATGCGATTCGCTCTTCGGAATATTTGAATGAACACGAACGCGAAATGCGCCTCAAAATGTTGGGAGGTACGGATACTTATTTTCAATCTGTGCTGGACCCCGCCAAACACGAGGCCATGCGCGAAGAGGGTAGTCTGCGATTGTCCTATAATGCTACCATCGCTGCGCTTTTAATCAATTTGTACCGCGATGAACCCATCTTGCACCTGCCATTTAACTTACTGATGAGTTTGATCGATATTGACGAACATCTGACAACATGGAGGTACCGACATTCTCAAATGGTACTGCGTATGTTGGGGCGAAAAATTGGCACAGGTGGATCCTCTGGCTATGATTATTTGCATGGAACGGCAGTGAAACATCAAATTTTTACTGATTTACACAATATTTCTACCCTTTTGATCCCTCGATCTGAATTGCCTGAATTGCCCGATGAGTTGAAAAAAGAATTAGGTTTTCATTTTTCTATGCGGTAAAATAGGTAGCAATCAATCTGCTTTTTTTACCTCGGAAGGCGCAATATTAAATGTTTTTGAAAATAGACGTGAAAAATGAGAAGCATCCTTAAAGCCCACTTCAAAGCAAACCTCTTTAACATTTTTATTGGGATCTGCTGACAGTATTTTATATGCTTTTTGTAATCGGTACGCTCGTAACAATTGCATGGCTGATTGATCAGACAAAGCAGTGAGTTTGCGTTGTAGTTGGGATTTACTCATTTCTATATCCGTACAAAATTGTAGCAGGTCGTAGTCTTCATTCGTGTATTTTTTTTCAAAAATAGCATATAGCCGATACATAAAGGCGTCGGTTTGTTGAATTGTTGATGGCTCCTGATCAGGTATATTTACGGGTAGAGGGGTGTTTTTGTCCATTGGATGCGCCGATAAGTCTGCATAACGTTCACGCCAATGGTGTTGTAATTGGAATAAATTATTTAAAGTCAGGATTAATTCCTCTTCATCAAATGGTTTACCAATATAAACATTGGCACCAGATTGGTGCCCAATGATCCGATCCGACAGTCCAGAGCGAGCACTCAGCATGACAATAGGTATATGACTGGTGGGTACCGCATTTTTGAGTTTATGGGTAAGTTCGTAACCATCTATACCGGGCATCATTACATCGGTAAGGATAAGATCGGGTACTAGATTCAGTGCTGATTCGTACCCAGCATTACCATCAATAGCAAATTCTAGTTGGAAATGAGGGGCAAGTGTATCGCGTAAATAATTGGAGATGAATACATTATCTTCAATGATAAGTAATAAAGGTAAGTTTTTGGAGGAGGTGCTATTTTGGGCTTCTTTGTCTGTGTTTTCGCGAATAAATTCGGGTAAATGTATATTTTTGTGTACCGCCTCCTGTTTAATTGGTAATAATATCGTAAATTGAGTACCACTACCTAACGTGCTAATAACAGAAACAGTGCCACCAAATAACGTTACCAAATCTTTTACAAACGTAAGACCAATACCGAACTGTGGTTCATCCTGTTTAACGTTAGAAGACCCTTGAAAATATCTATCAAAAATAAAAGGGAGTTCTTCTGGAGCAATACCTTCGCCTGTATCGGTTACTGTAATGGCTAATTGTTCCGGTTGCTCCAATTGGATGGATATGCGCACCATTCCGCCCGTAGGCGTATGGCGTATGGCATTGGTCAAAAGATTATTGATGATATATTTTAGGCGCAAGGGATCAAAGTCCATTTGTAAATGAGGAACTGCGCTGAGTACATCAAGTTGGATATTTTTAAAATTGGCTAACGCCCGAAGTGATTCTACTAGGTAACGAAGATAGTCTGTTATGTCCCCATTTTGCCAGTTGAGTTGGATACTTTCTTTGTCCAACTTGGTTACATCTACCATTTGGGTGACCATTTCGAGCAAACTTTGACCTTGGTGTAGTATGGCCTCTGCGTGTTGGGTAATATCTTGTTGACCATTATTAGTGCTTAAACGCTTCGCATGGCCTAGAATAATCGTCAGAGGCGTTTTAAATTCATGAGAAATAGAGCCAAAAAAACGATTTTTGAAATCATCTAAAGATTTGAGTCGTTCAATTTCTATACGCCGTGTTTTTTCCTTGTATTCCAATGCAAGATACCTGCGTTCGTAAATCAAGTATGCATAAAATAGACCTACAATTACGCCTGCATAGCATATCCAAGCAAACCAACTGCGGTACCAAGGAGGGGTTATGGTTACGAAAAGTTTAGTAATTGGTGCATCTCCCCAAATTTCTTTCGCATTCACACTTTGTACTTCAAGGGTATATTGCCCAGGAGGAATGAGGGTAAAATTAGCAATACGTTGTGATCCTGCGTTGATCCATTGTGGATCTAGACCCAGCAGTCGGTATCGAAAATTTGCCGAGGCAGGATTACTGGTTTGGAGTGCAGCGAATTCAAAAGTAATGCTGTTCTTATTATAAGGAAGGATCAATGATACCTCATTTTGGTTGGTAAAATGTATAAATGAGGCTTCAACAGCGGGATTTAGCAAGTTGCCATTGATTTTTATTGCCGTAATGGCAACTAAATTGGCCTGTTTACCCTGCTTTTCCTGAAGCGGACGAACCAAAAATAGTCCATTCAGCCCGCCAAAGGCAAGTTCCCCGGATGGCAAGAGTCGAAATGCGTCAGTATTAAATTCAATACCTAGCCTTTTGTCGTCCGATGATAAGCTGTAAAATGTTCTATTATGTCGATCAAATCTCGAAAGCCCTCGATTTGTGCTTAACCAAAGGTAACCAAAAGTATCTGGCAGCACGCCATAGACTACATTATTGGCCAAGCCATCATTTTCATTATATATTGTAGTGGTTTCTTTTTGACTATCAAAGCAATGAAGTCCTCCACCTAACGTGCCAATCCAAAGCAAGTGTTGTTGGTTGGGGTCTGGGCAGATGCTTGAGATGCGATCGTTTTTGAATAATACACCTTTAGGGCTGAAATTATGCCAGACTGTGAATGTTGGTGTTGCTTCTGGGTGCTCTATCCGAACAATTCCTTGATTAGAACCCAGCCATAAAATGCCTTGTGAATCCTCCACAATACAACTACTTTGTAGCACAGATCCTTGCTGTGGTTTGGGAAAATCAGCATCAAATGACCAATATTCTGTTTGGTTATCTATCGGACTGATACGTGCAATTTTACCATGAATAGCGCTGATCCAAATATTCCCATTTTTATCTTCAAATATGGGAACGGTACCACTATCTAAATAGGGTAATGAAACGGGTATGTCTTCCCACTGACCCGTCTGGTACTCCTTTTTTTTGATGAATAGTTGATCGTTTTTGCAATTTACTAACCACCAATCACCAGATCGGGAAATAAGTAGATTAAAAATACGATTATTTTTTCCATTCCAATGCCCCCAAGGAGGGAGTTCTTCTTTGCCTGTTTGAGGGTCGAATACCTTAAATGGGAAATCTCGACCGGGCCAAATCCGCCCATCAGGTAAGATATTAAAATTATAGGGGCTTACTTTTGGTAAATATTGTTTAAAACTAACCTTTTTGGGCCTCAATTTTCGCACACCAAACCCAATAGTCCCCAACCAAATATTCTCATTTCGATCAATAATGCTAGAGGAGGATATAGGCTGGTCTAAGGTGAAGAATGGTTTATATTGGCGTAAAACGCTATTGAAATCTTGGCCAATATTTATTTTTGAAGATATTGCTGTATCCAGTTGGTACAGTTCGGGGCTACCTGGAAAATAAAGTAGCGGCATTTGGCCAGATGGGTGTATAAATTCTGACAAACACTTTATTTTACACTTATTTATAGTTTCATCAGACAGTTGGAAAACGCGTCCTGACCTTTCCTTAGAGAAATATAGCAGACCGTATGGTCCCAGGCGTGGGTAATCGATCAAATGTGGATCCGCGCTTGTTGCTTGCAGGGTATTTGGATTGATTTTACCCAGTTGATCCAGTTGATCAATAAAAAGAATATCCGAATGCTTACTATTCGGTACGTGTACCCACTTTGCTGGCCCTTTAAAGTCAGGTGGAATATTAATGAATTGTAGATTAAAAATACTGGATGAAAGTTTGTTTTTCTGAATCAAATGCGCTAGTTCAGGTATTGGTGCTACGGTGTAGATTTGACTTTGGACATTACTTGCAATCATTTTTTGGCGATCTGAAATCCAAATTCGACCCGCCCTAACATCTATCTCCGTCACATCATTAACAGGAAACTTGGGATCAATATCAGCCAAATGAACAAAACGCTCTGAATAGGGATCCATGACAACCAATCCTTTATCGGTACCGAGCCAAAGTAAACCGTATTCATCTTCGGTTATACAGTAGATATAATTGGCTTTTATGGACCAATTTGTTGAATTATCAGGGATAAACCGCTTGACTTGGTAGCCATCGTAACGATTAAGCCCATTGAATGTGCCCAACCATTTATACCCCCTACTGTCCTCGAAGACAGCATCGATAAACCCTTGAGACAGCCCATCAGCAACTGTTATTGACTCCATCAGGTAATCAGTTTGGGCGTAGCAATAGCCAAAGTGGAGCGTAATTAAGAAAAGATGAATCAGTTTTTTCACGAAATGAAATTGGTATTGGGTAAAAAGCCCGCAAAAATATTACATTTTATACAAAAATCAATACTTGGGTAGAATTGTCATGTATTCGGATATAATAATAGTTGTTTTGGGCAGAATTATCATGGATTTGGGTTAAATTATCATGGCTTCCAAACTTGGACCATGGTACTTTTGTAACAGTTTTTTACGTATTCTACTCATGACTCAAAAAGTGTAGAATATTGTAAATGATAAAGATAATAATATAATCTGTATAATAATCTGAACACCTTGTTGGTTAGGTAATCTAATCATAATTTTATTTGTATTAAATGAATGAAGATCGAATTGATTGGCATCATTCTGTTCGATCTTTTCTTTTTGAATGATGACTCTTGGTCAGAAAAAGAAATCTTGGGCAGAATTGTCATCTGTTTATACAAAATAATTGTTGTTTGGAAATTATTCTCATGTATTTGGGCGAAAAAGTCAAGATTATAATATTCATGTTCCATACTTTTGCGCTACAATTATGAAGTTGTTCAAACAGCATTATTGTAAAGATTTATGAATTTGTATAATAATTGTGTTACCTGTTCGGTAAATGGAATAAAGACCCATTACTGTTATCTAAATTGTATAATAATTGTGTTACCTGTTCGGTAAATGGAATAAAGACCCATTACTGTTATCTAAATTGTATAATAATTGTGTTACCTGTTCGGTAAATGGAATAAAGACCCATTACTGCTATTTATTTTGTGTAATAATTGTGCTCCGTCTATTTTGAATCGTTCAAGATAAATCTGTCTGAGTTGGTTAAGCCAACTTGGCAATTATGTTGAAACAAATCACGCATAACAAAAAAACTCCTCTGTTGAACACAGCAGGATAGCCATTTTTATGCAAATTATTTTATACCGAAATTGTAAAATCTTAGCCGGTCCAATTTTGGCTCAAAATTGCCTGCTTTTTTGACTCGAAACTGCGATCTAAGTTTTTACATGAAATTTATATTTTACAAAATATTTTTATTGTTTTAAAGTATTTTATTTTAATTTTTTCTTATAAATAAGAATATTATACTTTGTTTTTGTGATATTTTATTTTTTAATCCTTTCATATTTCTTATATCTCTTTATGAAAAGTATATTACCACTATTGTCTGTAGGTTTTATCCTATTGAATCTATTTTGCGTTACACCTGTAATTGGACAGGTAAATATTATTGACCCTAACATTGCAAATTCACCAGATATCAATAAGTGTTCGGGAGCCGCATTCTTAGAAGTTACAGTTCAATTTGGTGCTGATGCCAGTAATGCTGTTGTTTCTTTACCTATCGCTACTGGTTTTAAGTATGTAGCGGGTAGTGTGGCGTTGGTATCACAAGTGGGTGGGCTAACGATTGCACAAACATCGTCAGCGGCCAATAACCCTGTATTTACCATAACAGCATCAGATGGGGTAATCAATTATGCAAATGAAATCCGATTTAAGTACCGGGTAAGCGGCAGTTGTTCGGTTGCATTAGGAACAGTTATATTCCCTGTTAATGTCACATTTAATTCGGTAATAAGTTCTGGTGAAGTAACAGCCGATGTGCTAGAGGCCGATTTAAACCTCACCACGCATCCACAAACACCTGTTATTATAGGAACACCTATTACTGTGCCAATTGTCATACAAAATGGTGGCTTAGGCGAACTAGATAGCCTTGATTTTGTGATTACTGAAAGCGGAATGGTTACCACTAATGTGGTTGTAAATGCTATACCATCTACCCTGGTTAGTAATTTAGCAGGTGTACGGCGTTACCGTATTTATAGTAATGCGTTACCTGGTGGAAAACTGAATAATCCGGAACTAATTACCGTATTACGTACAGTAGTTGTACAATCTTGCGTGTTTAGTTCAAGTTATGCTACGAATTGGGGCTGTAACGGCTCGTTATGCCAATTACCTGAACCTTATGGGCCTGGAGAATTTTTGCTGACTAGTGGAAGTCCAAATATTCAAATGACGGCTAATGTGGTACAATCCTCCAATTTGTGTAATAATGCCATTGTTGATATTACCTACCAAAACAATGGTTTAGGCCCAGCAAATGCTGCAGCAGCGTTCAACACGATTTTTAGAGCAGGCATGAATACGGCTACTGGATGGTCTGCCTCTAATTGGACGGCAGTTTCGGTAGCAATGGTTGGTAATCCCAATCCTATTGCATTTACGGGTGGTAGCAGCGGTACTTCTATTACCCTAAATACGAACCAATTTTCGAGCGATCCAGATGGCGCGAATGGCTTGACAGATGTAGATCTTGATGGAAAATTTGATGATTTGCCCCAAGGAAAATCTGTTACGCTGCGCATCACACTTCAATATACATGTCCTACTGCATGTCCAGCCCCAAATGAAACGGCTACTTTAGTCTCTGGCGCATCGTATTCCGATCAATGTGGCGCAATGTCTTCAGGAACTGGGCCAGGAGGCTTTTCTTTCTCTAATAGAGGGATTGGTACACCTGTTATATACACCCCTGCTACAGTTTCGGATGGGCAAATATTTGATGCTCAAATCTGCATTTCTCGTGTAATGGGCGGGCTTGGAACAAGTTGCCCTACCAATAAAATTAAATATAAACTCACTTTGCCTGCGGGGGTTACTGCCACAGGAACTGGCACCATCAATGGAGCAGCAGCAACCATAAGTACATCAGGAAGTATTGTTACTTTAGAAGGTCCTTTTTTGTCTGGTAAGGGCATGTGTTTGTCTATTCAACTCACTTATTCCTGCACAGCAGCCCCGCTTAATATTCCGTATGAAGTCACTTACCAATGCGATGCGGCTTGTGCCTGTATTCAAAAGTGGGCTTGTGGTACATTTGCCATAAACCCAATTGGTTGTGTTGGTGCTGCTGCCTGCGTTGGTTGTCCAGAGTGCCCCGATGGAGGTCTTACCATTAGCGCTCTTGAAGTACAGCGCACTACTTTAGGTTATACCGACCATAATGGCACAACAAGGGTAACTAACCCGGCTACTTTGCCAGCATTGAGTTTGTTGAAAGCAATGCCTTGCGATACCATGAGATTCACCATGTCTAGTGTAATGAATGGTGGGGATTTGGGAACAGCAACTTTTGATAATGCCTATTTAGAGGTGTCGTATGATCAACTGGGTGGTGGTAATTTATTAGGTTATGGTAGTGGCCGTTACCGATATTACGATGCTAGCACGGGTACGACTACAACGGGTGCGCTGCCCGCTCCGTCCAATAGTAC
>JAAFHO010000225.1 GCA_013297575.1 Chitinophagales bacterium | reverse complement strand
CGCATTGGTTACGGTAAGGCATACCTCGTATTTATCCGGTTGACTAAATATATGTTTGGGGTGCCGCTCCGTACTGGTATTCCATACCCCCGATGCGGTGTCCCCAAAGTTCCATGTCCACGTGGCAGGTTCGTAGTATGATAGGTCGCGGAAAACCACGCTCAGTATATCCAAAGTGTCCTGATCGTATCGCCACCAGGCACGCGGATAATTGCTTAACCCCAGTGTATCGCACGATGACCCATCCATGGGGCCAAGGCGAAAAAAAGGAAAATTAGGCAACGAAAAAGCATTATAAGTAGGTAAATGTATCGCATGTTGCTCGTAACTGCTACCTAAACCCTGCTCGTCTGGATGATGGATAACGTGTAATACGTTAGACCTAGATGCAGTACAGACATAAATTTTACCATCGGGCATAAGTTGGTGATACATTGATGCTGTTGGGAAAGGAGATAAATAGCCATCATAATCCATAATTTTAACAGCACTGGCTTCAATATCGCCTGCGTATAAATCATATTGTTTTGCAAATATAGAAACCCCTGCATAAAAATACCTCGAATCAAAAGAGATCGCCCCACCTACCCAAGCCCCAATGGGTTCATTGATCTGTATATGGTTGGAAAGTAGCCCAGTACAGCGATCAAAATCGTAAATATTGATGAGGTTACCTATTGTGGTGGCAGTATCAAAATCAATCCCGTCAATTACCACATATTTTTCTCCATTGGGAGCAAAACAAGCCTGACCTACTCCATCGGGACAAGCAGAACCGATGGCCTGTACTCCCACTAGATGCGCCCCAGTCGGGTCTAGTAGTACCCGATAATACCGATTGGTATTGTATTCATGCGCTAATATCCACCAATCGCGTCCATTGGCGTGTTTGCAGGCCGTAAATTTACCAATACTCAAGGTATCATCTACCACTACTTGCCCCCGAGCGACCACGCCGCCTAGTCCATTATTCAGGTTCATATCTATCTCTGCACTATACAGGTTTTGAGAACAAATCCACAGCTCATTATTTGTGCCAAAAGGCCAATATAGTGCCTCATCGCCATAAAATAGCATGACATGGTTGGCTGCGCCGGGCTTCGGTAGGGCAAGTGCCATTTGAGGCCATATATTAGGTCCAGGGCCATCATCAACAAGGGTATATCCATTTTCCAAAGTATCCCATACGGTATTACCAATATCAGTGCCATTAGTATATAATTGCAGTTGTCCAATAGAGTCGGAAATTATGGCATTAGTCATATCCATATACATCGTAAGATCATAGTTTTCTTCGATATGCAGGCTTCCATCGGGGAAAGTCAAATGACTGATACCAAATTTGTCACCGGGCGGCGTAATCCAACCACCGTAATAACCTATAATCGTATTGTAATCGTGGAATTGAGCAGATAGTGCTAATGATTGTGTCAGAAAACAAAAAAGTATGAATTGTTTCATGGGTATAAGCATTAAAAAGCAGTACTGCAATAATTGCAGTACTGCTCCTGAGTGATCGTTTATCTGTTGATGATTAACTTGTGGATAGTATTCTTGCCATTATCGGGCATAATATGGCAGAAATACATACCAATAGGTAATTTGGCGATGTCTAATACCGCAATCTTACTCTCTTTGGGTGCATTTATCTCCAGCCATAAATGCCCAGAAGCATCCAAAAGCCTAATTTGGGTATTAGCGCCCCATTGGTCGTGCAGTGGTGCGATCGTCACTTGATTGGATGCCGGATTAGGCGCAATCAGGTATGGTGCTGTGGTGGGTGAGCTGGCTTGGATAGAGCTGCGTTCTTTATTATTGCACAATGCCTCATCATCAAATGAGGTAGCAGCCACTAACTGATAAATGACTCGTGCCAAATACACCGCACTGCCGCCTTCTTCGGGACATTGATACGCGATACCACTAATGATGGTTGCTTGTTCTGGTGTTAATTGGTTATTATCCTGACCAATGGTTTGTGCATAAATTTCGAGTACATCTTTGCGATTTTGTTCCAATACATCTGTCACTGGCAAAGCAGCAACTACCGATAAGGCAAAATTGGCGCGTGTATTGCGCTCGGTATTGGCAATGGCGATTTGTTCAACAAAATGCTGTACGGCTGGTGTAGCCGCTGCCAATATTGCATCGATCTGACGGTAAATGGCAAGCGAATCTGCCCAATTTGTTTTACTGCCTAATAACTTGAGTTGTGCTTGTATATCGGTTTCAGCCTGCCTTACCTGCGCTATATATTGCGACATCGACAAAGCGGTTGCAGCACTCAATACCGATAGGTTATTAACTAAACTATCGGCCAAGTAGTACGCCCCAATTTTAGTAGATGCTGCTGCCTTGTAAAAAGCATCCACAGCGGTTTCCTTACCATGTGTTTCAGGATATTGCTGCATACGACGATACAAATTGCGACTACCTTCCCACTGTAGCATCCGTTCACCAGCGGTTTCCTTGCCAAAACCATCACCTACAATGAGTCGGTCACCTTCGTCTATTTGGCGGGGACGAACATCGGGTACCAATGGCGGTTCTGTACAACTCGTGCAGTTCGGATTCCCGTTGCCGTCTATCTCAAACCATGGGAGCGTAAGCACTGTATTTGGTGTTGATATTTGTTCTGGAAAGTCTGGTGTAAGCGTGGAGAGTACATGGAAACGCGATGAGTTGACGATCCCTTGACTATTTCCTAAATGCCGTGCAATACCCGACGAAGTATTGAACCAATTCCGGAAATTAGGGAAGGTCAATGAATTTACATCAAAAGATCCTTGTTCTCCAATAGTACCACTTTGGCTAATTTCAAGACAGGTTTCGTGTGCCGACATATCGGAGGTGCGAAAGGTAGTAGTACCACATGCGCCGAAGAAGCGGAAGGCTAATCTGTGGCCATCTGTTACATTGCAACAAAACGTATTTTCGGGACTAATTGCAATATTGAAGCCCGTAGAAACGGGACTCGTAGCAATATCTTCCATATTATTGCCGTATAAATAATTCCGCGAAGAAGACAAGAGCAAAAGTCCAGTCCCTGAATTGGCCAGCCCCATAAATGGTTTGTATTGAACATAGTTTCGGTCTATCACCCAACGACCTATGCCTTCTACTCTAATGGCATTTTTTTTCGCATCTATAAAAACCTCATTTTCCGACATCCGTGCATTGATCAGATCTGGCTGATTACCATTAGCCATATGGATTGCCATATCATCTTCCGTCTCACTTTGATCAAAATTTCGCACCCTGTTTTTGTTGATCGCGTACTGGAAATACTGACTTATAGGCCCAGTTTGCAGGTTCCGACCATATATGCCTTTGTTTTTAAATACAATATCTTTATTTTCCGATAAAGTGCAACCAATTGGGCTATTTATTTCAATACCCCTGCGTACATTGGGCATATCATTTTGTAAGGCACTAATAGCACCGCTGAGGGCATAAATACCGTGTCCACAGCCATTAAAGAATGATCCGCTGATAGTAGATAATCCATTGTTTGCTACCACACCCACACCTGTGGAAGCGGCAAAGGTGGGTGCCTGACCTTCCGTTAGCCATTCACCTACCATATCGGTGAAACTAGCATGGTGTACTTGTAGCCAACAGTTTTCCCCAATCACCCCGTTGCGTAATGCGGAGAAGGTATTCGTAAAACCTACATCCGTAGCAGATCCAATACTCAGATTAATGGCTTGGCTCACCACCCCTGCATAGCCGTTGTCAGCATTCCAATTGGCTAACGATTGATCGCAAGGTGGCAGCAGTGGTTGTGCCCCATTTCCAATAAAGGTATTTCCGGATATGGGCTGGTGAGCAAGACTAGCCCACGGCAGTCCTTTGGCTAATATACCAATATGATTGCGTACGAAGCGATTCTTTTGAACCTCTATAGTAGTATAAGGAATAGTGTTTGGTGCTGGAAATCCAGCAAATGAACTACCATTTGCAATAATTGCGGTTTGGGCATCTTCAACCGTATTCCTTTGAAAAGTTAGCCATCCAAAGGGTTTTACAGTGATACCACGCCACATTTTAACACAACCAGTAATTTTATTTTGTGTCATTGTAAAATGGGATTGTGCGCGTACCTCAATCTCCGCACAGGGCTGCATTTTAATATTTGGGCAATCAACAATAGTGAGGTTTTGATCAATAATCAATTTTCCACTAATGGTTATACAGCCATTATGTTCTGATAAATCAATTATGCCATCATTATTGACATCAAAATTGTTAATCTGCTCAAGTTCAGAATATAGCGTTCCTTCATTAAATGCGATGATATTGATACCATTATTATTGCTACACGGACATGTGGGGGGTTCTGGTGGCGCGCAATTAATAGTAACAGTTTGCATGGCACTCGCACTCACGCCACATTCCGTAATTGTATGTGTAACGGTAAATGTGCCATTAGCAAAGCTATTTACGGGATTAGCCAATGTACTTGTATTGCTATTACCAAAATTCCAAAAATGCGTTTGGCCTGCTGTATTAGATACTGCTGTAAACTGAATGGTATTGCAATCTATAGGTGTAACCGTAAAATTAGGGTTGAGTGTGGGTAGCGGTGCATTAAGATTTACAGTGGCACAAGATTCCGTGGTTTTAATATTACAGCCTAACAGTGCTGCCGTCGCACAGTTCTTATATATTGCACTTGTCTGGCAAGGGACTGGTATCTGCGTAAAAGAATAGTTCAAAATCTGATTTCCTCCAACTCCTAGGGGGGCGATAGGCGTAGTGGCCATATTGCCCGATACCGTAGTATTAGGCGGCAGGGACAGCGGCACTAACTCTGATGGAAACACGTCATTTACCTGTATATTTTGTGCATTTGCATTGCCTGTATTACTCACCGTTACTTGAAACTGGGCTGTCCCACCAGCACCGATAGTCGGTGTAGAGGTCGTTTTGGTAATATTAAGACAGGCTGCTTTGGGCGTAAAAGTCCAGGATAAATCTACCGAAGCTAGTGGAGGAGGAACAGTTGAAATAATAGTGTTACAGATCGCATTAGATAGTCCAATGCCACTAGGAGCAGTACCAACCAAAGTTATGGTTATAGGTTGATTACTGTTGTTGGTACAAGGGAGCGGGCGCAGTTGCAATGTTCGGGTTAAAGTTGCAGGAGCAGCGGGTATGGATGCTCCTGGTACAATAAGGCTGGCATTAGTCCCGCTAACCGTAAAATTGCCTCCAATCACCTCGAATCCCGGTGGAATAGTTCCACTGATCGTAACATTTCCAGTTGGGGCACTACATCCTCCATTTCGGCTAAAATTAATTTGAAGCGTTTCATCTTGACCGCAATCCGTAACGAGACTTGTTCTGTTGGTCGTAATTGATACAGATGCAATTGCGATGGTAACGGTACGGGAGGCCAGTAAGTTGCTTCCTCCAGGGCCAGCACATGTAAGGGTAACCGTAAATGTACCACAAGTAAGATACTGATGAATAAAAGTGCTATTCGTAGAGTTGTTCTCACAACCATCCCCCCACTTCAGAATTAAAGTGCCGTTTGGACAGCTTGCAGAAATAGTGGCACTCACAAAACCATTCCCTAAATTAGTTACTGTGAGTTGACCAAACAATGTCATTGATGATAGATAGTAAAGCCAAATAAGACAAATAAGGGGCTTAAATGATTGAAATAATCTGTTTTTCATTACCTTTGTGTTGAATTTATGATCTACTCTGTTTGTTTTACCTGACCATTTCGGTTATATCAGGGACTACGACGAGTCGGTTGGGAGGTAGTGGTTGCAGCCACTGCCTCTTTTTCTTTATTGATTACTAATTATTGATTTTTAGAACGATTGGTTTCGGCAATTTTTACACTACACACCTTTCTGTTTTAGAAAAATCGACTTCGTATATTGCTGTGCTATTCCCACAGTTGCTTGATTCTAATAAATTGGCTGAAAAACACACCATAGGTGTCCATAAATTAAAAACAGAAAAGTAAATAACAGGCATAATAATCTAAAATATTGAAAATTGTGTGTAGAGGCAAATGATTGTGAAATCATTGCAAATATATAGCGATATACCGATCTTGCCAAATTAATTAACACTTTTTTTTGAAATTGCCTAATCCCCATGTTTTATTGTATTTTATTAGTGCTTAAACCTTAAATACGCTCATGCAAATCACTAGGCATTATGTTTACAAAACCTTCGCAGTTAAGCAAAACGTTCACACCAATATAATTCAATCTGCCCCCTACCCCCAAGCCAATTTTTCACGTAACTTTGTGCACTAAAAAAATCACCACATCGTGCGTTTATCTTTCCTCAGGAAGGATGTCGAAACAAAAGTACAAATAATTAGTACATGACTAATAACAAAAAAAAAGCCGTCATCGTAGGTGCCGGCCTTGTAGGTTCCCTTTGGGCTGTATTCCTAGCCCGCCGTGGTTATGAAGTAGCCGTTTACGAACGTCGCCCCGATATGCGCGCCAAAGGCTACCTCGGCGGACGATCCATTAACCTAGCCATGAGCGAACGCGGCTGGGCAGCGGTGGAAAAAGCGGGTATCCGACCACTCATCGAAAAAGTAGCCATCCCAATGCCCGGGCGCATGATGCACGCCGTAACAGGCGATACCAGTTACCAACCTTATGGTAAAGACGGACAAGCCATTTATTCCGTGTCGCGGGGCGGCCTCAACTTGGAATTGTTGCGTATCGCTTCTACCTTCCCTAATGTTTCGTTTTATTTTGAGCACAAATGCACCGATGTTGACCTGAATAACGATACCATCACCTTTGAAGATACCAAAAGCGGCACACAAAAAACGGTCGAATCTCCACTCATTTTTGCCACCGATGGTGCATTCTCCGCAGTGCGTTATGCCTTGCAGCGTACCGATCGCTTTGATTACCAACAGACGTATTTAGAGCATGGCTACAAAGAACTCACCATACCAGCCCTCCCCGATGGTACGCACCGGATGCCACCCAACGCGCTTCATATTTGGCCAAGAGGCAATTTTATGATGATCGCTTTACCCAATGCGGATGGTAGTTTTACGTGTACTTTGTTTTTACCGTTTGAAGGCGAAATATCATTTGAACACCTGACGAATGATGCTGCTGTGGTGGATTTTTTCCAGCAATATTTCCCCGATACATTACCCTTGATGCCTACTTTGACCACCGATTTCTTTGCCAACCCCACCTCGTCGCTCATTACCTTACAATGTGCGCCTTGGCAGTGGCAGGGTCGTGTATTGTTGCTCGGCGATTCGGCACATGCGATTGTGCCATTTTACGGGCAGGGCATGAATGCTGGTTTTGAAGATTGTACCATTTTGGATGCGATGTACGACGAATATAATGGCGATTGGAGCAAAATGATCCCAGATTTTGCCACGCGCCGCAAACCCGATGGCGATGCTATCGCGGAATTGGCTTTACGGAATTTTATCGAAATGCGCGATTTGGTGGGCGATCCAATGTTTTTATTGCGCAAAAAAATAGCCGCTATGCTACACGAACGCCACCCTTCGTTTTTGCCTTCATATTCGTTGGTGACGTTTTCTAATACGCCTTATCATCAAGCATTGAAGGAAGATGATCGGCAAAATGCGTTTTTTAAAGAAATATTAGCCATCAAAGGTATTGAGGACAACTGGGAACATAACCCAGAAGTAGAGGTTATTTTTCAAAAATGGTATTAAAGATGTTCGATATCCACCAAAACCCACAAGCCTCAAAGACACTATCCGGCGAATTCTACCACCGCCCCGATCTCTTTGAAACCTCCAAAGAACAGGTATTTGCGCGGTCGTGGCAAATGATTATTGGCGGTGAGGATATAAAACTCCCCAAAGAAGTGCTTCCGTTCCGTTTTATGG
This sequence comes from Chitinophagales bacterium, assembly GCA_013297575.1. GTDB lineage: Bacteria > Bacteroidota > Bacteroidia > Chitinophagales > Saprospiraceae > M3007. Next base: position 367 of record JAAFHO010000225.1, on the reverse strand, counting down.
AGGGTTTTATCGAAGAACCTTTGCTGCTGTTGGCCGATGAAGCAGACCAGTTGCGTTGTATGTCCAATGTATGTACGCATCGTGGCAAAATTTTGGTAGAGCACCCCGGACGTTTGGAGCGTGGTAGTATTGTTTGTGGTTATCACGGCAGGCGTTTTGATCTCCATGGCGCATTTGTATCCATGCCAGAGATGGAAACTGCGCTTAATTTTCCTTGTTCCGACGATCATTTGACGCAATTGCAAGTACATCGTTGGCGGCAATTGGTGTTTACTTCGCTGAATCCTGCGTTTGGTTTTGACGATTGGATCAAGGATGTGGAGCGCAAAGTGGGCTTTTTGCCGATGGAGCAGTTTCGTTTTGCGCC
>JAAFHO010000224.1 GCA_013297575.1 Chitinophagales bacterium | reverse complement strand
TTTTTCTTGTTCCGTCATTTTGTACGTATTGATGCCAATAAACCCGAAGAGGCTTGGCGTATTTATATCGAAAATGCAAGGTTTGCCGACCAACAATTTAAAAGTGGTTTCCGTTACGGTTTTGAATCTGATCGGGGACGTATGTATATGAAATATGGCCGGCCCGATGATGTAGTACACGTGGAGGATGACCCGGCAGCGCCGCCTTATGAAATATGGGTGTATTATAATTTCCCTGCCACGCAGCAGCGTAACGTGAAGTTCTTGTTTTATAACCCCTCTTTGGCCGGAGAAGATTATGTAACATTGCATTCCACTGCACGCGGCGAAATCAATAACCCAAAGTGGGAAACCATATTGTACAAACGCAATGCACAGAATGAGTTTGCGGGCGATAATCCTTGGGATGCAACCGAGATGCAACGCAATGTAAACCGGAATGCTAGGGTTTATTTTGAAGATTATTGATTGTTGTCTTTGCCAATACCGTATTCCTATTGTCGAGGTAATCGTAAAAAATTGCCCCGACAATAGGACAATAACCTTGCCTCTAGGATTAATTACTTCCTAAATTAGGCCGCTTATAATCCAGCCGTAGTATCCAATCTGATGTGCCGAAACACTGTTTCTATTAGTTGGGATGGTTTTATGTACGACTGCGATTTTAATCAAATGTTGAACCTAAAAGTAGCACTCCCAGAAAATCATATTACACAATTCGATTACGAGCGATTGTCGGTACGCAATATTGTACTCAATCATCACTGCTATGGTTGCACTGCGGGTTCGGGTTCTTCTTGTGGTGGCGAAGTGGCGTAGTATTTACTTCGTTATACTTTTTATAAATGCCAAGATTAGACAACTCTATTCTTGGCATTTACAAATTATCCTGTGGTTTAAACCTCAGTAAAAATGTAGAATTTAGACACTAACCAATAAATTATTGTTGAAGTGTGCTAATTTTTAATACATTTGCGTCTTATAAAATAATCAATTGTAGTTTATATGACCCGTAATTTTAAAATGTTTTTATCCTCAAAAACAAGGTTTTACTATTTCCTTTCGATCCTCATCATTTGTGTAACCGTAATATTGTCCTTATTCCTTTTATTTTCAAATAAGAATGAATTACCACGAAATATAAACTATAAAATATCGAGATCAGCAGGATACAAAAGAATAAGTCCAATTTTATTTGCGGAGCCATACGTTGAGTCTGAGCATTTTTTACCAATGAAAAATGTAATATCTGTAGTAATTGACAGCCTTAAAAAAGCGGGCAATATTTCTGCGGCGTCTGTATATGTAAGAGAATTTAAAGAAGGGCAATGGTGTAGTATCCACCCCGAAAATACATTCCATCCGGCATCATTGATGAAAGTTTTACTTTTATTGACCCATTTAAAAAGTGCCGAATCTTCACCGGATTACTTATTGAAGAAAATTTTGTTTGATCCGTCTGACACAGTAAAAATTAATACTCAATTTTATTCTTCATCTTCTCTCAAACGAGGACAATCGTACACCATGCATGAATTATTGTATTTTATGGCTGCCGAATCCGATAATTATGCAACAAAAATATTGTGGGATTGTGCAGATGGCGCAAAAATCCAACAATTAGTCGAGGCGCTGGGTTTTCCATCACTAAAAGGGAAAGAAGAGGATTTTGTAGTCACAGCAGCTACCTATTCCAATTTATTTAAGATTATTTACAATGCTTCCTACTTAAGTCCAGAGTACTCCGAATATGCCGCTGATATATTGAGTAATTGTTCTTTTAAAGGCGGTTTATCTAGCGGGTTTCCGGAGTCGATATCCAAATGGCATAAATATGGCGAATGGGAAAATCAAGGATTCGAACCAGAGCTACACGATTCAGGTGTTGTAGATGTTGATGGACGGCCTTTTTTAATTACAGTAATGACACGCGGGAAAAATATAGAAAAATTAAGCGAAAGCATAAAGCGGATTGCACAAATTTCTTATATTCAATTAACGAATTTTCATCCTTAACGCAGCATTAGTCAACATAAAAATTAGGATAACTAATGCCGCGTTGTGTGACATTTAAGTATTTGGACACAATTGATTGCCATTTTGAACTTGGTCTTTTCCATCTATACTTCCCCATTTTTTCGTTAGATAGTACCCACCTGCTTTAAAAATGGCTCGTCTAGCCGAAAAATACCTGCGTTCATTTCTGCCAATTAATTATGGACAAATACTTATTTAACTTTATTTATCGGCATCTAAACTCACTACATAGCACTTTGGGTGACCTTTTTTCGTGGCTGCTTTTTGTAGTTTGTCCGCTTCTTTTCGGTCTTTGCAAGGCCCTAGAAGGATTTTACATGAGCCATCTGTTGCTGTTTGCAATAGTACTTTTCCTTTAAAATTTTCTTGCAACTTAGCCGCCTCTACAAGAGCAGGTTCGGCTGAAGAAAGACTAAACAATTGAACTGCAAACCCTTTTTGTTGCGCTTTAGTTAAATCAATCTTATAAAATGCATTATCAAGTAGTGAAAGTTTTTGGATGGTTGGTATTGATTTTGTTGGCTCTTTAGTGGCAACAACCCCTTTTTTGCCGGATGCAGATCCTACCCCAACTAATTCTGGTAACATTGGCGTTTGAGTAGGGCCAATAAAACCGGTATCTTTACTTTTTGTTGGAGATTTTTCGTCTGCTGCAGGTTTTTCTTTTTTATCTTTTATCGTATCCTTTTTTTCTTTTTTATCTTTTTTTGAAACTGGGGCTGGTGCTTCTTCAATCACCTCAAGTTTTACTTTTAAAACACCTGCTTTAATTAAACCAATATTTTCTGCAGCAGCGCGCGATAAATCAACAATATGTCCTTCAGAATATGGGCCACGGTCATTTACACGTACATCCACGGATTCATTATTGTCTAACCGAGTTACACGTACAATCGTACCAAATTTAAGGGTTTTATGCGCACAAGTCAAATCCGCCATGGCATATTTTTCGCCACTTGCTGTTTTCTTACCCTCGAATTTATCGTTGTAATAAGATGCTTTACCAAACTCTGGAGCGAAAGTAGTTAAAGGTGCACGAGCCTCGGCTTGCTCCGCTACGGCTGTTGCAGTAGAAGATAATACAGGTGCTGGTGCGGGCGTGGAAAGGGAAGGTGCTTTAGGGACCAAAGCATTTGCTTTAAGTATTGAAGCAGTTGACGCAACATCTTTTGTTATAGTAGTAGTACTTTTCGGTGTTGAAGTAGTGGGTAAGGCTTTCGTTGTTTTGTTAATAGCAACAGTCTTTTCTGTCAGAGGAGCAGTAGTAGCCTTTTCTTGTTTAGATGTCTGTATCTGTGGCTGGTCGTCTGTAATAATTTCTAGTTTCACATTTGCGATACCTGCGTTTACCAAATCAATTTGCAGGGCTGCGGCATAAGAAAGGTCAACAATACGTCCTTTTTCCACTGATTTAATGCCCAAACGATCATTTACACGAACAACTACGGCCGCACCATTATCTAATCTTGTAACCCTTACTTTGGTGCCAAATGGCAATGTCAAGTGCGCACAAGTCATTAGCGAACTACTATATACCTCACCGCTTTTAGTTTTGTTACCATCATAGTTGCTGTTATAGTAAGCGGCTTTACCATATTCAATATTAGCAAAAGACATGGTGGCTATCAGCAGGCAAAAGAAGCCTGTAAAGAGCGAAATTACATTTTTCCGGCTGTTCATATTTTTTTTGTTTTAAATTTTTAAAATTACTTATTGGTTATTATTCGAGCAATCTTACTGCTTGTGCTACGTGCCGTTGGTTATGTGCAGTGATAAACTCCAAAAGGTTGCCCAGTTTATATTTAAACATAGGTATAATTGCAAAACGAACTTTTGCCCTATTTATATCTACTTCTCGGCTCATTTGAATCAAACGGAGTAATTTTTCGGTATTAATAATGAAAATCTTAACCGTTGAAACCTCCAATGGAGTGCCAAGTGGATTATACCTTTTTGAGGTTTTGAATCCTTTGGGTTTTGTTGATTTGGCCCAACGCAATGCCTCTTTTCCTAACCATGTGTATCTAACCGGTGTACCCGAAACCGATAGCATCGAATGTGCTTTGGCCCTATGAATCGCCATTTCAATTTGGGGTAGATAATCGTTATAACTCCGATTAAGATGGTCAAAACATTCGAGTATATTCCAGCCTTTGGGATTATCTGGCCTTCGTTTAAGGGTTGTTTCGTCTAGAGGAGAAAACCGCTGCCGAACTTCTTCTAATATAACCCTCAAGTCTTGTTCTAGTTGATCTAACAGTTCATTTTGTGTCATAGATGGGGCAAATGTAAAAGAAAGATTATCAATTGAATAAGAAAAACTTCAAAACATTTACTTGAACAATAATTGGGCACTTATATTTGCCACTAATTATGCGTAATTTAACTCTTTTAGGTTTGTTTTTATTGTTTGGGTTAGCTATGAATCAGGCTGTAGCACAATCATTATCCTCGTCTAATTTACCCATTATCTTGATACAAACCAACGGACTCACCATTCCAGATGAGCCTAAAATTACGGCTTCTATGAAGATCATAGCCAATGTAAATGGTATAATAAATCAGGTAACGGATCCAGCCAATGAGTACGATGGAAAGATCGGTATCGAAATCAGGGGGGCGTCCTCCCAATCTATGCCGCAAACTCCTTACGCCATTGAAACCCGCGATGATGCAGGGCAAGAACGCGATGTTTCGTTGTTCGGAATGCCAAAGGAATCGGATTGGTGCTTGATCTCTAATTATAATGATAAGGCTTTTTCGCGAAACCCGTTGTCTTTTCACTTATTTAATCAAATGGGGCAGTACGCACCTCGCACCCAATTGGTCGAAGTGATAGTCAATAACGAATATAGGGGGATTTATCTTTTTTGTGAACGCATTAAACGCGATAAAAACCGTGTGAATATTCAAAAGGCCGATCCAACGGCCCTCAGTGGTGATTCCTTGTCGGGGGGCTATATATTCAAAATTGATTATAGTAGTGGTTTTGACAATTGGACATCCAAATTCAAGCCTGTTGCTGCGCCAAATGTGGCTATTAATTATGTTTTTCATTATCCTAAAGCAGTCGATCTCTCGCAGGCGCAGCGTGGATATATGAAAAAATACATGGACAACGCAGAAACGGTATTGCACAGCGCCTTGTCCAATGATACGGTACAGGGGTATCGCCGTTATTTTGATACCCAGAGTTTTATCGACTATTTTTTGCTCAACGAAGTGGCCCGCAACAATGATGGCAGCAAAAAAAGCCGATATTTTCACAAAGACCAAAATAGTGTAGATAGCCTCATTAAAGCAGGACCAGTTTGGGATTTTGATTGGGCATGGAAGGACATTAATGAATGCGCTACTTTTGCTGCAACGGATGGTTCAGGATGGTCGTATCGGATTAATGATTGCAATCCCGATATTTATTCGCCCGATTTATACCCTTTGATGCTCAAAGACACGTTGTTTGCTCAAGCAATTTGCAAACGTTATGCTGAACTCCGGCAAACTATCTTTGCTACCGATTATTTGCATCAATATGTGGATAGTATCGCCGAATTAGTACAAAGTGCGCAAGTGAGACATTATACTAAATGGAATATTCTAAGCTATGATAGTTGGACTCCTGAGGTTAATTTTTCGCCAACCAATTTTCAGGGTGAAGTATCAAAATTAAAATCTTGGATCACTAGACGTATGAATTGGTTGGATCAAAATATTCCTCAATTATGCAAATCCTCATCGGTGTCAGTTGTCCCTGTATCGGGCAATATTTCCGTTTTCCCTAATCCTACTTCTGGCATAACATCTTGGAATGCTTATGTGCCGCCTAGTCAAAAATTACTGTGCGCCGATGTATTAGGCCGTATTACAACACTTTCTACGGTTAAAGTGGACGGTCGTACTACTTTCGATATGAGTCCATTTTTACCGGGTATTTATTTCATCTGGGCCGATGGTTCCAAACGCGATGCCGTAAGGCTAATAAAAAATTGATTAAAAACGGCATTCAAATATTGCGGTGCGCTGCACCTTTGAAATCCGCAAAACATATCATTGCTACAAATATTACGGTGCGCTGCACCTATTTTACATGGAAAATTTATCATGTTTGCTACAAATATTGTGGTGTTCTGCGCCTTTTTTACGCGAAAAACATATCACTGCACAAAATATCGTAGTGCGCGGCACCTTTTTGAAGAAAACCCTGTTACGTTTATTACCTCGTTCCTAAATCAAGCAAAAAATTTCTACCTTTGCGCTCCTTTAGGAAAGATAACACAAAAACTAGGCGCATGTCAGAAATTTCAACCCGCTACAACCCAGCAGATACAGAAGAAAAGTGGTACAAACACTGGGAAACATCAGGATATTTTCGCTCCATTCCAGACGAACGGGAGCCCTTTACCATAGTTATTCCGCCTCCTAATGTCACAGGTGTACTCCACATGGGACATCTGCTGAATAATACGATTCAAGATATTCTTATCCGTAAGGCAAGGATGGATGGCAAAAACGCTTGTTGGGTGCCCGGTACTGACCATGCTTCTATTGCAACAGAAGCAAAAGTTGTGAAATGGCTGCGCGAAGAAAAACAATTGCGCAAAGCCGATCTGACCCGCGAATCTTTTATGGGTTACGCTTATCAATGGAAAGACAAGTATGGCGGCATCATTCTCCAACAATTGCGTCGTTTGGGTGCTTCTTGCGATTGGGATCGTACTGCCTTCACCATGGATAAAACCTATTACCAGGATTGCATCCGTATGTTTGTTGATTTGCATACAAAAGGCAAATTATACCGCGGCTTGCGTATGGTCAACTGGGATCCGGAGGCGCTCACGGTCTTGTCGAATGAAGAAGTGCTGTATAGTGAAGAAAATGCACAACTTTTTCATCTGCACTACAAATTAGCAGACGGCTCTGATGGGGTAGTAATTGCCACCCAACGCCCAGAAACTATTTTTGCTGACGTGGCCGTGGCCGTCAATCCTAAGGACCCTCGGTATACCCATTTGGTAGGCAAAGAGGTGCTTATTCCATTGATTAACAAAGCAATACCAATTATTGCTGATGAATATGTGGATATTGAATTTGGTACTGGTGCGTTAAAAATTACGCCGGCACACGACCCTAATGACTATGAAATTGGTCAAAAACACCAATTGCCAACGATCGATATTTTGACCGATAATGGTCAAATTAGTGATACTTGCACCTTCCTTCCATTGGTGGGTATGGATCGTTTTGCAGCGCGTAAAGCAATAAAACCACTCTTGGATCAAGCGGGTGTTTTGGTAAAAGTACAAGACTATCAAACCAAAATAGGCCGTTCTGAGCGTACCAATTCAGTGGTAGAACCAAAGTTGTCCCTTCAATGGTTTGTGAAAATGGCCGACCTCGGTGCGCCTGCGCTCAAGGCCGTGATGGAAGAAGAAATCAAATTTTATCCGCCTAATTTCCAAAATTTATACCGAAATTGGATGGAAAACCTACGCGATTGGTGTATTAGCCGTCAATTGTGGTGGGGACAACAAATCCCTGCATGGTACCTCAAATCGGAAGGGTTGAGCAGAGAAACCCATGTTTTTGTGGCGCAAGACGTAGAAGGCGCTTTAGCGCAAGCCATAAAAGCGACAGGTAATAATGCCTTAACAGCCAATGACTTACGTCAGGATGAAGACGTGTTGGATACTTGGGCTTCATCTTGGCTTTGGCCTATATCCGTATTTGACGGTTTTAACAAACCGGATGGCGATGTAAGTTATTATTATCCAACGAGCGTATTGGTGACAGGTTGGGATATTATCTTTTTCTGGGTGGCCCGCATGATTATGGCGGGTTACGAGTATAAAGGTGTTCGTCCGTTCAAAGCCGTTTATTTTACGGGAATGGTACGCGATAAGAACCGCCGCAAAATGTCCAAATCATTGGGTAATTCGCCGGATTCATTGGCTTTATTGGATAAATACGGCGCGGATGGTGTTCGTTTTGGATTAATGTCGAGTGCTGCTGCGGGCGGCGATCTTATTTTTGATGCGCCATTTGGTCCCGATGGATCTATTTTGGATGAAAGCGTATTGTGCGAGCAAGGTCGTAATTTTTCCAATAAAATGTGGAATGCACTTCGTTTGGTAAAGGGTTGGAACACAGTGGATGCGCCAGAAAGCGATGAAATTCGTCAGAAAAACGAATTGGCGATTCAATGGATCAAAGAAAAATTCAATCAAAC
>JAAFHO010000223.1 GCA_013297575.1 Chitinophagales bacterium | reverse complement strand
GATGGCTTGGAGCAAATTGTACATGGCGCAAAGTTAGCGTGGAACGAGGTAATACTACCATATTTATTTCATCGCGCATGAGCCAGTTTAATCGTTTTAGATGCTCGACCAGTGGCATCGGATCGGTCTTGCATATTAGTGCCTTTATTTAACGTGTCCAGCCCTCCCAACTTTTCCGGCGCACTATCGGCGCATCGGGTTGGTGAGGGTGTCAGGTCAGTCCGAACTATAGCCAAAGCACGTCCTTTATGGGCGTTTGATAGGTTGCCACAGTGCTGAGGATACCGAAATCTCTTGGGAGGAAAGTGCAGCGTGAATCATCGCAAAACTCCGGCCAAGACTCGGAATTGGAGCACTACCCCTAATTCGTAGGCTTTTCTGGCGCAGGTGCGCTTGCATGGTAATCCCTCGCTACCCGTATGGCATAATCGTCCAATAATTCCAATACCCGTTCGCGTTTAGGTGATTGCACAATAAGCCCCACATGGTGATTCATACCCGTCATGCGCCATGCAATTTCGGGATCTTGAAACTGAGATACATCGGGCCATTCTTGGCGCGCCAGCGAAACGATGATACCTGCATAGTCTTTACGCGCTTTTGGTAAAGTGTATTTACCGCCTGTTGCCACTGCGTATTCCAAGCGCGCCCATTCGTACCAAAGATTAATACCCGAAGAATAATCGACCATTTCGGCCAAGTGCGCTCCGCCTACACGCGAGGCCGTTTCGAGAAAATAAAACTTACCGTCCTCTTTGTTTTTGATAAATTCGGTGTGGCTGGCACTGTATTGCATCCCAAAGGCCTGCATCACATCGGACGTCATGGCTTGAAGTGCTTTATCATCGGGGCCACCAAAAACAGATACCGCGCTGCGGAAAATACCACCGCCATGCGCCACTTCAAAAGGGGTGGAAAGGTATTGTGATACGCGACAGAAAATCAGTTTGCCATCCAGAGAAAGGGCATCCACGTGGAATACATCGCCCGGTTTGAACTGCTCCACGAGGTAATTATGTCGGTCGCCACCCAATTTATCTAAGTGCTCCCAAAGTTCTATTTCGCTATAAATCTTCTTCATCCCTGTAGCCGACGCTTGTCCGCGCGGCTTTACGATCCAAGGTGCGGGTACTTTGGCAACGTACGCACGAATATCGTCATTATTGAAGAGGCTGGTAAATGCAGGTACATTGATGCCTGCATCTTGTGCTTTGAAACGCATGGCCAATTTATCGCGAAAATGGCGGCAAGTTGTTTCGCCCATACCCGGAATCCGGAAATGTTCGCGCAGATGAGCACCTTTTTCCACATCAAAATCATCAAGGGCTACAATACGGTCTATTTTTTTATCGCGCATCAGCCAAGCCAAACCACTTATGACATCGGGCATGTTCCACTCGTTGTTCGGGCCTTGCTCCACATAAAATATATCGTCTAGTGCCTCCCGCGCCCATGGTTTATCTTCCAGTTTTTTGGAAGTGACCAAATAAACAGTTGCGCCTGTTGATTTCATGCCGCGCAAAAAATCGTTTCCTTTGAAGTAACTGGAAACGCATAAAAAAGTGGCTGCCATAGTGTGAGTCGTTTTATAAAGTAAAATAATACGGCGCAAATATGCAACTTAGTTCTTTAAAAAAATATATTCTAGGAAGATTATTACTTAGATACAAAAAAAAGAGCCGCCCCAGCGAACTGAAGCGGCTCAAGTACTCTTGCAAGGTAATATTTATGATACTACGGATACATTTACTGCATTAATACCTTTTCGGCCTTGTTGAGTTTCGAAAGAAACTTTGTCACCTTCGCGGATTTCAACATTGAGACCACTTACATGGACGAAAATTTCTTGACCATTAGCGTCATCAACAATAAAGCCGAAACCTTTTGTTTCATTGAAGAACTTAACCGTTCCTGTTTGCATTGTAATAAATTTAAAAAATTGAAAAATAATATAGTTTTGAACCTTTAGGGAGAGCATCAAACACCAAGATGAATGCAACATGAAAAAACTAAAGAAATTGGACTTTTTGCAGGATTGCAAATGTCAAAATGACTAAAGAAATAATGGATGAGGCAAATAATCGGTACTTAACTTTAACGCAAAAGCACAAAACTGGCGCAAAGATAATGTAATTAATCAATATCGCAAGATTTTTTTGTTTTATTAGAGTTTTAGAACTGTAACGCGTTTTAAATATTAATTAAATACAAAATTCAACTTCATTAAAAAACGATGCATACAAGATTCAAAAAGATGATCTTAAATAAAGATCAAAGTTTTTCCAACACCTCCATTACAGCCAATTTGTATTGCCTTCCTACGGGTATAGTATGACCGCCTGCGTTTATTTCGGTAAGGGAATATGCCGAAATATGTGGAATAGCGACTAAAAAAGACCGATGTACGCGCACAAATTGATGCTCTTTTAACATGATCTCCAGCGAAGAAAGGGGATATTTAGTCATTATGGAATCGCCATTGGACATATAAATACGCACGTACTCGCGGAGGCTCTCTACCATCACAATTTCGTCGAGCCATACCCGCACCATTTTTTTATTGACATTAAAAAAGTAAAATTTCCGACCCTTATGCACGTGGCTGCCTAGCAAATCGGGGCGTTTAATTTTATTTATTGCTTGAAAAAAACGTTCAAATGGAATAGGTTTGAGCAAATAATCGGTCACATTTAACTCAAAACCTTCAATGGCGTACTCGTGATACGCCGTGGTAACGATGGTTTGCGGAGGATTGCTCAAAGATCGAAAAAAATCAAGTCCTTTTAGTCCCGGTAAGTGAATATCCAAAAAAAGAATATCCACCAATTGAGTTTGCATCGCTTCTGCGGCTTGTAATGCATTGGAACAGCGGCCTACATAGTGCATCCATGGAACAAATTGAATATACTCTTCTAATACCTGAGCAGCGAGCGGTTCATCTTCTACAATCAAACAATTTAAGGTAATCATGGATAGGTAATTTTTAATTGAGCAGTATAGGCGTTTTCTGTTTCGCTGGTGGTCAGTGTGCCCGTGTTGGGATAAATGAGCTCCAATTGCCGGCGTATATTTTGCAAACCAATCCCTTTTTGGGCATTATTGGAGGATTCTTCTGCTTTTGAGTTTTCGACCACCATATCCAGCACTTTATTTTTTAATTGGATACGCACTTTTACCCAAGCCTCATCTAGGAGTTCGCTGGCACCATGTTTAAATGCGTTTTCCACCAAAGGCAACATGAGTAAGGGCGTAACTGCTTGTTGCGCATCATCAATATCCGTATCAAACTGAACAGTGAGCCGGTCTTCATCAAAACGCAATTTCTCCAATGCCATATACTGCTGTAAATGATTTATTTCTTGTTCTATTTTGACTGTTTGTGCCGTAGAATCATAGAGTAAATAACGCAGTAAACTGGCCAATTGTAGCGCAACGGGTGCCGTTTTTTCTGATTTTACCCGCGCCAACGCATAAAGGTTATTGATGGTATTGAACAAAAAATGGGGGTTGAGTTGATTTTTCAAAGCCCTCAATTCCGCGTCTAGTTTTTCCGAACGCAATGCCGATTCGCGCCGTAAAAAATCTTGCTGGCGGAAATACAAACGAATTGTGAGCGCCGCTCCGGCAGCCAATGCCGAATCAAAGGTATCGGTAACCAAACGCAAACTAAAAAAGTGAAAAGGTGAAGTCGGAAACCAAACAGGGGCGATATATACCATTTTTATAAAACGGACAATAAGACCACCCAGCATAACTGCTCCGGCAATCCCAGCAAATGCTTTCCCAAACGGCCTAAGGCGGTCAAAACACCAAAAGGACAGATAGGTAGCCAACATCCTGGCGGGCATTTGAACGGCTTCACAAATGGCAAATTTTTTCCAACTTCCTTCAAAATTGCCATAAGTGAACATAAAAACAAACCAATAGGCCAGCCAAAATCCGGCATGTAATAACCACCTGTTTTTCATGCTGCAAAGTTCTGATAATAATGCGCTATTAATTTGGTTTTTTGTCCGCCGTTGCTGGCTGTTTATCGCCCATTCTGCAACACCTCTATCCAGCCTTTCAATGTGCTGAACTCGAATGATACACCATCTAAGGTGGGTATATACACCCTACAGATATAAAAATAAGTGCCATCGGCTACGGTTTTGCCATCGGATTGGATACCTTTCCATTGGATCGCGGGGTCTGTTGTTTCAAAAACTAGATTGCCCCAACGGTTAAAAATCTGCATATCCACGCGATCTACAAAACGCCAACCGGGAAATGGCTCAAACACATCATTACTGCCATCGCCATTGGGTGTAAATGCATTGGGTAACTCGTAAAATGCACAATTGACCACGCAAATACTATCTGTTTTGGGGCTTTCATTGCCCGTAGAATCGAATGCCGTAACGACGTAACAACCCGCTAAAGATCCCGCTAACTCGTGGGTAAAACTGAGCATGTTTTTATCGTTAATGGTTTTCAGTAGCGTAAATGGTGTGGTAGTATTGGGGGTAAACCATATTTTGTAACCGACCAAATCGCTATTATCGGGGCATTCATTGGCAGGATTGGTCCAAGTAAGCACATTTTCATACGGTGGATCGGGCGCAACCACAACATCGCCCAAGGTACAACGGTTGGTTATCGTCAATTTGGGTGCGCATGGCGGCACCGTATCTATTGGTACGCCACATTCTTCTTCGCTCCAATTGTACAGCGGCGACGCAATACCATCCACGCCATAACTGCCTAAACTTCTTATTTTATAACAGTAGGTTTGCCCATTGATCAAATTTCGATCTTCGTAGCGGCCTGATGCTGTTTTGGCAATCAAATCGAAGATATTAGTCGCATTATTCAGTCGATATACCTCGTATTCGTAATTGCCCCAAGGCACTTTTTCTTGCCAACTCAATATCGTTTTTTTATCCGAAGCGGCTACATTTAAAAATACGGTTGACGCTTCGAGGGTCGAACCTAATGGTATCGTGTTCCCATTGACATAAAAGGCTACTTGATAATGAAATGGCCCATCGGCTGTATTGAGGCCAGTATCGGTAAAACAAGTATCATTGGCCAAATAAAATAACGGTGCAGTAAAAGACGCGCCGGGTATTTCTACCGTACCACCTGAAAAACCATTGCCTCGTAGCACTTGGTATCGGTATGGCCCTGGGTTGAGTATGGTATCGAGATCGAGTGCAAGTGGTTTCGACCAGCAGACTTTTATGTTACCCGCAGTATTGGAGGTTGTTTCCACCGAAGCATTGGTGATAACAGGTATCTGGCGGGGCAATTGAACACAAATTTCCGGTGAGGCCAGTCCTTCTACAATATTATACGGCGAACCACCCGACGTAGAACGGGCAAATTTGGCCAATACCCTATAACAATAGGTGCGCCCGGGCTGCACATTGGTATCTTTGAAATAATAACGCCCATCTTTTACGGTTCGGGTCACAAAAATCAATTCCGTATAGCCCTTGCCCGCCAAACCGGGCGCGCAAGTATCGGGCACAAAAGGGTTACTGCCTTCGCGCCGCCACACCGAAAAACCATAAAAATAATTATTGTCGGTCGCCTCACAAAAATAAGGCTTGGCCCAGGTGATTTCTACTTCCCCGCTACCATTATTGGCTTGTACATCCTCGGGGGCAGGGCCTACCACTTTGATACTGACACTTTTAAGATCCGACAATTTGGGCACTGAAGGGCTAATCGTATCTGTGGCTTTAAACACCACGACATATGGTTGGTTAGAAATATGCTCGCAATCTGTGATCCACTTAAATTCACCCTCCAAAACAGGGTCTTTCCAGCCCATTGGTACTGTAAAAGTAGCGGGACTATAAGGCGAACTCAATGGCCCTCCCAAGGCAGTTAGCATAATTTGATCTGCGGTATCTATATCATTGGCCGATACTTTGAAAGCTACGGTTTGGCCTGCCACCACGCAAAATTTATCCATAGTGGTTACCTCGGGTGGATTATTGTCGCATTTGGACACAAAAATCTGCATATCGCGGATAGTGGAGTCAATAGGGACTCCTTTTCGCCACGAAATGATATAAAAGGCAATATTGTAATCGCCAGCCACTTGCGGGGTCAGCCAGATCATATCACCGGTAACCGGATTGAGTTGGAGTATATTATTGGGCCCCGGACTTACCTGATTTGGGAAACTATAATTGGGGACTTGTTCATTAACATACTGCAATGGAACGATCAATTGATACGAAATACTATCGCCATCGGGATCAAAAGCATTCGGATTGTGCTTAAATGGCTTACCCACACAAGCGCGGTCAATAGGGGGTTGTAGCAAATAGGGCGTAGTATTCATCACGCCAAATTGCACACTTTGGAACGTAAAACTGGTTTCGATATGAAATGGCACCAAATCGGAAGTAGGCGGATTTACGTTAATAATCCCTGCAATCCGGTTCAAATCGGTCATAGAAACGACATAAGTTGCTTGTCCCGCATAAGTATGTACTGCAATATAGGTATTGTATTTTACGTCGTTGGGTTGGGGTACACCATTGCCATTGGAGCGAAAAACGACTTCGCAGGGGGAGCCATCGCCCCAACAAATATCAAGTGAATCGCGATCCACACTCGAACTACTTGTTTTTGTCCAAGTAATAATAGTGGCGCGAATGGTCAATGGACCAATCTGTTCAATATGTATTTCGCCTGCACGGTTGTGCGTGGCCCAAAGGGAAATGGGCAAAAAAGCCAATAAAATGGCTAAATATTTGAGTTTAAGGAGGCGTGTAGTGTTCGGAAGCATAGCCTGTTTTTTAGTATTGAAATCCGTGAGATAAGATATGAGTGGGCTGCAGCATTATTGTTTTATCGTTCCTTAACAACGTAAAAATAATGACTGTTGCTTAACGATACAAAGATAGGATAATTTTTTGTGGATGGTAAAAAAAATGGAGGGAAGTGTAGTAGCTTTACTTATCTTACTGTCAAATTATATACACGGTAAGTACCTGAAAATACAAAGGATAAGCATGCGATATAAATAGATGTAATAAAAAAAGCCGATCAAAATCTAACGTTTAATCGGCTTTTTTTATTATTAATTATGCCCAAGTACTTCGTTTGAAAAACTAGGATTTGAACACGTACAATGTCATACTGTCCTTGTCCATTTACACCTCCTCTTCCACCA
The DNA here is from genome assembly GCA_013297575.1 of Chitinophagales bacterium. Classification (GTDB taxonomy): domain Bacteria; phylum Bacteroidota; class Bacteroidia; order Chitinophagales; family Saprospiraceae; genus M3007. Next base: position 1,117 of record JAAFHO010000223.1, on the reverse strand, counting down.
CTTCCGGCAAAATCTGTGCTTCCTCTTCTGGCGTATCAATCACATCCAATTCAACGCGCAAGTTTTCAATAATAAAATCTTGTCGCTCTGGAGTGTTTTTGCCCATATAATAATCCAATACATGGTCGATATTCATGTCCTCGGTGAGGATAACGGGATCGAGGCGGATATTTTCGTTGATAAATGCGCTAAACTCATTGGGGCTAATTTCTCCCAAACCCTTAAATCGGGTAATTTCGGGTTTGCCGCGTAGTTTTTTGATCGCCTGCTGTTTTTCCGTTTCTGAATAGCAATAATGGGTATGTTGTTTGTCGCGCACCCGGAACAGCGGTGTGTCGAGGATAAACAAGTGGCCATTGCGCACCAAATCAGGGAAAAACTGCAAAAAGAAGGTCAATAACAACAACCGAATGTGCATGCCATCCACATCGGCATCGGTGGCAACTACCACGCGGTTGTAGCGCAGGTCGTCCATCGAATCCTCGATATTGAGTGCGTGCTGGAGTAGGTTGAACTCCTCGTTTTGATAAACGATCTTTTTGGTTAAGCCATAACAGTTCAATGGTTTACCGCGCAAACTAAATACCGCTTGAGAGGCCACATCACGCGATTTGGTCAAAGATCCACTGGCAGAATCTCCCTCGGTGATAAAAATGGTACTGGCCATTTTCTGCTCGTCGGTACATTTTTCGTTGAGGTGGTAACGGCAATCGCGGAGTTTTTTGTTGTGGATATTTGCTTTTTTAGCGCGTTCATTGGCGATTTTTTTAACATCGGCGATTTCTTTGCGCTCGCGTTCGCTTTGTTGGATGCGTTTGAGGAGTTCTTTGGAAACTTCTGGGTTTTTATGCAAGAAATTATCCAGTTCGCGCGCCAAAAAATCGTTCATAAATGTCCGAATCGCAGGGCCATCGGGTGCCATACGTTCGGAGCCGAGCCGTGTTTTGGTTTGGCTTTCAAAAACGGGATCTTCTACACGTACCGATACGGCCACAATGATACTTTCGCGAATGTCCTTGGCATCAAATTGTTTTTTGAAGTGGTCGCGTACTACTTTGATCAGGCCCTCTCTGAAGGCATTGAGGTGTGTACCGCCTTGGGTGGTATTTTGGCCGTT
>JAAFHO010000221.1 GCA_013297575.1 Chitinophagales bacterium | reverse complement strand
CAAGGGTAAATGAGACATCCTTTGCTTTGTTTGGAGCAAAGTTTTGACATAATTCACCCCAAAACACAAAAAAAGGGCGCACCATCTCCCAAAAAAGACAGTACACCCTTTCCATATTAACTAAAAAATCAAAGCAACTTATTGCACAACAACCCGACGCGTAGCGCGATTAACGCCATCAGTCAATTCAACGAAGTAAATACCTTTACCGTAACGGGCCATTTCTAAACGAATATTACCCGTTTGAATGCCATTTTCGATACGAGATTCTACCAATTGACCAAGGCTATTCATTATTTTAACCGTTAGATCAGTCGATTCTGGCAACGAAACCATAACCGTTGTAGTACCATTGGTTGGATTAGGGGCGATGTTGATATTACTGTTGAATGTAACATCAGAAGTGCTGGAAACGCATGCCAGGCAAGAATTGAAGCACACATTAGGTGTGGACAAAACAGTAGCAGGTACGATAACAAAACGATTGCCAAAACCGCCCAATCCACAAGGTGCTGGCAAATTACTTTCCCAACCACCAGGGCCATTTTGGAACTTATACTCAAGGGTATCACCTTGTGGCAAATTGATCGTAGTTTTCCAGATACCAGCACCGGCACTGGTCATCGGTTGACCTGTCCAGTTATTGAATTCGCCAGCGATATAAGCACCCATTGGAGAGAGCGTTACTTGCGACATATCCACCTGGAACGTAACCGCGCGTGCCGGAGGGGGCATGCGTTTTACACTTACACAAAATTCGCCGTCGGATATTGCGCCATTTAATGCAAATCCATCTACAAGCATGAAATAGGTTTTACCCACTACGGTTTGTAGTGTATCACCCGCAGGATATTGGGTAGCGGTAGCACTTGGGCCATCTTCATTGCACAATACAGGTGTGAGTGCACCACATGAAGCACCTTCATAAATAGCCATTTGTGTATCACCATCGTTGACATAATTAGCGTTTGTAGCATTACATTGCGCTGTTTCGATCAAATAGGCGTTGCCATCGCCTTTAAATGTAAACCAAACCGAGTTTTCTATACTTGGCGCGGCAGCATTACCTGTAGGTTCGCCAAAGCAGGCATAACCCGTTGTTGGGTCACCTATTTTTCCAGCACCTGTATTATTATATAAGGTAGAACTTTGAACAGTACCTACTGCCTTACCAAATAATACATTGATATCAGCAGCATTTAAGCAGAAATCGCTCGGAACACCAGCGGCTAATTTTACAAATTGAACATCATCCACGTAAAATTTATAGGTAGCATCCGCAGGGTAGAAATCCACGCCAGCCAGTTGATTGCTTGTGGTTACAGCACCAGTAGCATCCGTAGCGCGGTTGAAATTCCATACACCTCTTAATGTATCACTGATACGGAGGTAGGAAACATTATTGCTGATATCAATATACTGATCTACAGTAATCCACTTATCGTATTGGTATTTGAAGGTACTGAGTGCGGCACCTGCTACTAATATACGGCCAGCACCGTTTGCTTCAAAATATACCTCTGACCCAAAAATGTGTGGGGTAAGGTCATGCTGAACATTGTAATATGCTTTTTTACCAGAAGGAATATACATTTTCCATTTCAACAAATAATTGCCTTGTGTGCTATCGCCGAGTAACAAGATAACATCCTGTGTTGGGCCAGCTAACGTAAAGTCAATTTTCATAGATTGTGTACCGGATTTGGCCTGTTCGATGGAGACAATACCGTCGCCGCCAGTACCATCCCAAGTGTCCCAGTTTGCAGATTGCGCATTAAGGCCACCGATAGTATAGGTATCAAAACCATCACAAATAATAGCACCCGGGTCGCATTCGAGGAATAGGGAAGGGCAAGCACCGCAAGAATCGAAACATACTGCTGGCAACTCTGTTGAAGCCTCATTAGGTACTACAAAAAGGCGGTTGAAGCCTCCAAATCCATTAGGTGCGCCACATGCTGCCGGAATAGACTGCTCATCCATACCAAAGGCATTGCCATTGATGAATTTATATTGCAAAGAATCGCCCGGTTTTGCAGCAAAGGTATAAGTCCAAATGCCATTACCAGCATTGGTCATAGCAGTGCTGGCTGGGTTCCAGCCTTGGAAATTACCGGCCACGTGTAAGCCCAACGGAGAAACCGTTTCTAGTTTCATATTTACGCGGAGCGTTACATTGTTTTCACAAAGTGTACAGCCTCCAAAACATACTTTTGGCAAATCGCCGCCAGTTGTAGTGGAATATACATAACGAGCACTATTAACGCTACATGTAGCCGGAACAACCTCTGCACCAGATGCGACAGCACCATTAACAAAGATGTATGCTATTTCGGAAGTTGCTGGTACGCTCAATGTATCTGTAAAAATACCACCGCCTAGGTTTTTCATCGGGCGTGCACCTGGTGCTCCAGTTTCAACTTGATACCCAAGGAATACACCTGTTGGATCCACTGTTTGCCCCTTCATGTCCACCGTAAAGGAGACTTTTACATCGGGCAGACTCATGCAACCAGTGACAACTGTACCGCCAGCCAACAATTCTGTTTTGAGTTTTACACCATCAGCATTACTGATTAATGCTGATGGAATCGTAATTTGTGGTATCCCACCGCCCAAAGCGCCGGGTACAGCACCCATATTGTTGCCAATGATGACACCAATAGCGCCAGCATTTTGAGCCGCTAATACTTTGGCGGAAAAGCCACAAGTACCGCGCTCAACAAAGGCAATTTTACCCGTTAAACTAGTAACAGGTGGCAAACAACCAACGGTAGCACCAGTGGAGTCTTGCATGAGTACCAGTTCGCCGCAAAGGCCAGTAGCGGGTACACCCCAACCATTTGGGAGTGAAATGTAGTTGTAATCTCCGGCAACACTAGCCGGAGCGCTTACGATAAACTTGCCCACTTGGGCGGAGATAGAGTGCAGTCCCGACAATAATAATGTCAGGATTAGCATGAGTTTGAGTTGCTTCATAAACAGCAAGAGTTTGTTTGAAAAAAAACGAGTGATTGGTAAAAAAAAGAAAGGTTTACTTACATCGTCGAGCAAGGATAAGCGCAATAATGTTGGATTAACCGTAGTACTTGTGATTTTAGATCAATAAAAAATAAACAAGTACTACTTTAATAATTAGGTATATAATTTTTGAAAAGATAAAAATCATATATCGAGCATCAAAGTTAGACAATTATTTTATAAAATTTGCTTATTTTGTTTTTTTATTTTATTGAAATCTTTAAAAATGAAATTTCAAGTGATTTTTTATTTTGGGCTTAATATATTGATAAACAATGTATTGTGGTATCAATGTTATCTTTAATTGCACCATTTTAGGTTCCTTTTTTTAACAATAAACCATTCCACCAATTTTATTAGTGTATGATACTTTTGGGACAGATACAACCTAATTTTAACCTTGAAAGTACACAATGTTCAATTCATTTAAAAAATAACGATAAGATGAAGATTATTTAAGTACAACATGTTTTTTCCCTTTTTACCCTGCTTTTTGCTTCAATCAAAGTAGATGCGCAACAACTAAATTTTATATCGTATCCTATGGTTTCTACATATTTTTACATCAATTCAGGCTTTAGCAAGTTTTGACTCTTTTATGAACATATGGATTTTTTATAGGCATTTAAGGTGCAGCGCACCGTAATATTGGTAGAAATGGTGCGTTAATCGCGTTTTGAAGGTGCAGCGCACCGTAATATTATTTTTAATGTTACGGTGCGCTGCACCTTCAACCATGATGTCACCGATTTTGGCTACCAATATTACGGTGCGCTGCACCTTTTAATAGAAAACCCTGTCGGTTTATCTATTTTTACCTAATTTTAAAGTCCTTAGGTGGCTCTGCATCCATCAAATGAGTAACAAAATAGTCCCATCGACGACGCATCATATAATAACTATCTCTGCCATAACCGTGGCTTGCATTGGGGAATATAACTAGATCAAAATCTTTATTGGCTTTGATCAAAGCGTCCACGACCAAGTATGTATTGTATGGCGGCACATTATCGTCCATACCGCCATGCGCGAGCATTAATTTGCCTTTTAAGTTACTTGCAAAGTTTTGGTTGGCTTGGTCTTCATAATTGGATTTGCCCGTAGTATCGTTGACCATGAGGCCAATATAACGTTCGCCCCAGTCGTCTTCGTAGTTGCGGTTATCGTGGTTACCCGATTCTGCAATACCTACTTTGTAAAAGTCAGGATAGCGAAACATGGCTGCTGCGGTGGCGTAACCTCCGCCTGAATGCCCCCAAATACCCACCCTTTCCAGATCAAGAAAGGTATATTTTTCGGATAATTGCCTCAAACCTTCTATTTGATCGTCCAAAGTATTGTCGGCCATATAGCCATAACAGGCATCGTGAAATGATTTTGAGCGACCGGGGTTGCAAGTGCCATCTATCACCACTACTACAAAACCCAATTCCGCCAATGCCTGATTGTCGCCTCTTGCCGCTACAAACGAACGACTACCCACGCCACCGCCTTGTGGGCCAGGGTAAATATAGTTGATAACGGGATACTTTTTGGTTTTATCCAAGGTAGTGGGCGTAAACATCAATCCAAACAGATCCCATTTGCCATCCAGTGTTTTTACTGTGATGGGTTCGGGGGCTTTCCAGCCAGTGGCCATTAGATCTGTTATATCGGTTTGCTCTAGTTTTGTGATGATTTTACCCTTCATATTCCTCAAAACCGTCTGGTGTGGCACATTGGGTTGTGAATAAATATCTATAAAACAGGAGGCATCTGGTGCCAAATGTATGTTATGGTGGCCGTCTTCTGGTGTAAGCAATTGTAGGTTTTTTCCACTAAAATCCACGCGGTAGAAATGGCTAAAATAAGGGTCTCTTTTGGGTTCTTTTCCGTTGGCCTCAAAATAGAGTACTCGGTTTTTTTCATCTACTTTTAGCAAACGGGTTACGACATAATCCCCTTTTGTAATTTGAGATTTAAGATTGCCCGTATTGGCATCGTACAAATAAAGGTGTCCCCAGTCATCGCGTTCGGAGTACCAAATAATCTCGTTGGTGGCTGCTAAAAAATGCCAATTGATAGTACCTTGTCCACTTTCGTATTGGGTTTCAACTTTTTCCTCAAATACATCTTTTACGGTGCCCGTTGCTGCATCGGCCATCCGTAGTTTGGCCGATTTATGATCGCGGGAGGAAGACACAAATGCCAATTTAGTGCCATCGGGACTCCATTCGTTGTCGTCGAAAGCGCCAGAGCAAGATATATCATCGCAGAGCGTCCCCCTGCGGTCATCGGGGGGCATTTGTAGGCGGATAACTTTGGGTTGTTCTACCTCAATGATGACGCGTTGGATCTTAATAATCTCTTTGTCCACGGGAAGTGGGTATTTCCAGGCTTCCAGTGTCGGCCTACCCACGTTAGTTGTTACTAAATACATATCACTTACCTGCCGTTGATCTTGCTGGAAAGTGGCTATTTTTTTAGAATCTGGCGACCACAATAAAATGGCGGCATCGCTGTGTTTCCATCCTGCATTATCGGTGGCGTAGCCAAAATCCTTTATGCCATCGGTGGTGAGTTGTGTTTCTTGTAGCGTTTCCATGTCCCTTACCCACAAATTCCAATCTTTGATAAAAGCGGATTTTTTACCGTCAGGGGCAATTACATCATTAGGATATTTTTTTTCGTATAAGTTCCTCATTTCCAGTTTTTTATTATCTGGAAATACTGATTTAAAGCCTGGGTCTGCATCCGTTTTGCGGCTACCATCCGTTGGGTTAATGAGGACTGATTGTGGGCCATCTTTTCGCATCACAGTGTACCAAAATCTGCCATCCTCGAGCCATATTGGTTGAATAATGTTGTTATAGACCAGTTTATTGGTATTGAAACCCAAAAATTTTGTGGCTTGCTGGTAGTTGGCCGCAGTGAGTACTTGTTTGTTATTTTGCTGCGCAAATGCAGATAATTGGATTAGAATTGAGATGAGTATTAATGTAATGTTTTTTGTCATAACATACTTTGTTTATTTAAAATAAGGATAAGAAATGCAAATAAAGTACTTATATCAATTAAATTAGAATGTTTTGCTTGGTTGGTGTATAATTCCAAGAAAATAGAGTAAAAAAAATGTAAAAACGCATATAGCGATAGATTGAATTTTTTTATTTTTAATAAAATAAACAAAATGTTTTTTTATTAAAAATATACCCTACCTTTGCCCCAATACAATACCGTTGTTTTATGGCAAAAGAAAATATAAAAAGGGGTTTTGATGCTGATTTTGACACATTTTGGAAGGAAATGCTGGATTTAGTAGAACCAGCGGTGCTTTTTTTTCTCCCCGATCTCCATGCTGCTGTGGATTGGTCTGAAGATTATAAATCTTTGGAACAAGAATTACGAACCTTGTTCACAGGCGCAAAGATCAAGGTGAAAAAGACCGACAAACTCTTTCGCTTAAAAATGAAAGATAGCAATATGGGGTATCTATTCCTGCATATAGAGGTAGAGGCTTATCCGAGAGTCAATTTTCCAGCCAGAGTGTTTAGTTATTTTTCGCATATTTACATCAAGAATGATAATGCACCCATTACTATTTTGGTCATTTTTGTGGGAGATGCACCTAAAGAACCCTTAGATACATTTAAATTAGTGCAATTTGGCACATCACTCGTGCTGCATTATAACACTTATACCATTGCTGAACAATCTGAGGAGGAACTCATGGCATCGAATAATATGTTTGCTTTACTAGTCTTGGCAAACCTATATGTAATTCAATCTAGGGGAAATCCTCAAAAACGATTTGAATTAAAGAAAAAGTTTTTAGGGCACTTGAATAAGAAAGGAATTTCGCTAGATAAGTTCAGGGTTATACTTAACTTTGCACTGTATTTGGTCAAGTTAACTCCAGAATTAGATCACGATTTTGAAAAATTACTCGATAAACAGTATAATTTAAATGCAAAAGATATGACAGGTAAACAAAAAGTCTTTGAGCATAATAAAAAACTTATTGATATAATGACTTCCGCTTTTTATGGGGAGGCTGCATCGGATTTAATCGAAAAAACAAAAGAGGCAGAGCGAGAAATGCAAAAAGCGGAGATAGAAATGCAAAAAGCGGAGCAAAGAGCCGTATGGGAACAGCAAGAGAAATACAAGATTCTTAAGGCAAGTGTGCTTCAATTTTCAGAAAAAATGAACCTTTCTCCAGCGCAAATTGCCGAAGTATTACAGGTAGATCTTACACATGTACTTAGCATTCTTAAAGATTACAAAATATAATACCGGTGTATTAATGTGCAATCCTTGCAAATTAATACACCAATTCCACAGTAATGGACGCACCAATCGATACTTATATCGCCAAATTCCCAAAAGAAATCCAAGAGATTTTGGAAAAAATCCAGCAAACTATTCAACTGGCGGCACCAGAAGCCGTAGCCATTATTAGTTATATGATGCCTGCTTTTAAGTTAAACGGGAAGGTTTTGGTTTATTTTGCAGCCTATAAAAATCATATTGGATTTTACGCCACACCTACAGGTCACGAGGCGTTTAAAGAAGAATTATCTGTCTATAAACAAGGCAAAGGTTCTGTACAGTTTCCGTTGGATAAACCCATTCCTTATGGTTTAATTGAGCGAATTGTGCAGTTTAGGGCGATGGAAAACACAAAAAAGAGACCCAGTAAAGCAACACAGCCAAAGAAAGGACAATCAAAAGACCAGCAGGATGTTGATGCATTTTTAACCAGTTTCGAACATCCATTAATGGCTGAGATAAAGCAAATTAGAACGATTATTAAATCTGCAAATACAGATGTACAGGAAAATATCAAATGGAATGCCCCAAATTACGTGCTAAATGACGAAGATTATATTACGATGAGTCTCAGCAACAAAAAAAAGATCCAAATCATATTTCACCGTGGTGCAAAAAAACAATCCATACCCGATGTAAAATGGATAGATGATACATCGGGTATGCTGGATTGGAAAACAAATGACCGCGCCATAGCGACTTTTAATAATGCCGCTGATATTGAATCACAAAAAGACCATTTTGCAGATATTGTTCGTAAATGGCTTCATGCGGCTACAATAAAGCAATAAATCCGTTGCCTATTTTCTAAGATTTGCGATAATAGATTGCACTGTACCGCGCTGCACATAAAGAGAAACTGCACAGGCCACAAATACCACTACTGCCAAGAAAAATAGGTAGCCGCCATCATTTTGGATATCGATACCCAATATTAAAAGATGTGATAAAATGGCTCCGCTTATAATGCCCAGCCCTAATCCTGCGCCATATACGGAACTTCGTCTAAAGATCAAAAGTGCGCCTGCAAT
>JAAFHO010000219.1 GCA_013297575.1 Chitinophagales bacterium | reverse complement strand
ATATGTCAAATACCCTAATTCTTTCTTCAAAAAATTCAAAGTTGCTGGGCAAAATCCCGAGTTTGTAGAATTTCGCAAAGCCAATGGCGATATTGATACCATCCGTCAAGTGGTGAATTACCGCGATCATTTTTGGGATGGGTTCGATTTTACGGACGAACGACTGCTTTACACGCCTGTGGTAAGCAATAAACTCCGCCGCTATATCAAAGAACTTACCCCACAACGCCCAGATTCTATTATCAAAGTATCGGATGCGATCATCCGTAAGGTTGTTCCATATAAGCCATATTTCCAGTATTTTGCTAATTGGATTGCGATGCAGTACGAAAACACCAAAACAACGGTGATGGACGGCGAAGCGGTTTATGTGCATATTGTAAAGAATTTTTTCACCCCAGAACTGGCTACTTGGGACAAGCCCGACAACTTATCCAAATTACAAAAACACGTGCAGGAAATGGAAGCCAGTCTTATGGGGCGCAAAGGTCCAGATGTAGTGGCTAAAAACCCGCAAGGTGTAGAAAAAAGTATTTACGAGATCAAAGCACCGATCATTGTCGTATTTATGTACAGCCCTGATTGTGAGCACTGCCAAAAAGATGCCGACCAAATTCAAAGTATTTATGCCAAATGGAAAGACAAAGGAGTTGAGTTTTACGCCATTGCTGTAAATACAACCGATGCCGAATGGAAGGCGTTCATTAATTTACATAAATTTACATTTACTAATGTGTTTGATCCATCCAATCGTGCTATCTACGGCAAGTATTACGTGGACATAACGCCTGAATTGTATATATTGGATAAAAATAGGACAATTGTAGCAAAAAATCTGCACGCAGACCAGTTGGAAGCCATTTTTGAAAAGGAGTTACGCAAACTTTGATTTGTCGTTCCAAACAAAAAGTGCGTAACTGACCAAGGCGATGAGTATGCCTGGTGGTAGCCAAACCCACCATAATTCTATATTATTTCGGGCGGTTTGTAGCATTTTGCCCCAAGTGATAACGGTAATATCGCTGCTGCCTAAATTTAGGAAACTCAGCGACGATTCAATCAAAATGGCACCAGATGCCGATAAAGTTAACATTAATAAAACTGGGCGAATAGCATTCGGTATGGCGTGTTGAAAGAGGACACGCCATGCCGGAATGCCCAATCGCTGTGCTGCTGTGATGTAATCCATTTTACGGACTTTTAGGAGTTCCGAACGCAAAAAACGCGCTGTTCCAGTCCAATAAAATACGCCTATTAGAATAATTACCTTTGTTAATGTCCGGTCCTTTATGAGCGATGCCGAAATGAGCAATAATACCAAAATAGGAATCGATTCAAATGTTTCGGCCATTCGCATGATAATGGTATCTACTGGAATAGTGGTTGTTTTGCTGCCAATGTGGAATTTTTGGGCTAGTTTTTCAAGGATATAGGCACTTATCGCAGAAATGCTGATTACTCCAATGGTTTGTAACCAAGACAAACCTACGTCTGATTGTCCTTTTCTGGATAAAAACAAGAAAAAGAAGGCTATTAATACAGATAACAATCCAAGTATTACACTGCTCCAGCGTAGAGTCAGTTGGTCGTTGCCAAAATATCCTGCGATACCGCCCAGAATTCCTCCCACAATGAGTGACACCAAAAGAACCAATACAGCGGTAAAAAGACAGGTTTGAGCACCAGTGATCAGACATGCCAGTACATCGCGTCCATTTTCATCGGTGCCTAACCAATGCCGAATGCCATTAACGGATGTCATTGGTGGAAGTCCTTTTTCAGGGCTTCTGAGGGCTGCGGTAAAAGGGACAAGTGGCATAATCCGATCGGATGAAGGGAGTGATTGCCATTTGTTTTGTTCGTCAAATGCGATAAATTGCACATTCAATTGCTTAGAAAACAGACCTTCAAAAACTGGCCAATACGTTTTTTGGTCTATTGTACACCATAAAGGGCGCATATTGGCCATAAACTGTCCAGTAAATCCGAGGACTACCAGGAAGAGGAGTGTATATGCTGTAAATTTTGGCAATTAAGTTGTGTTGTTAAGTGGCAAAAGTACAAAAAACTATCAGGAATGAGCGAACGAATTATAAATTATATCGTATTTATGTAGTGTAAACCCTACGCTTTGTGAACTTTGTGTCCTTTTGTGGTGGATAAATGTGTACGCTAAATCTTTGTTGTAGAACAACATACCTTTTAAATGGGAAAAATGATCGGTAAACCAATTACTTGGGCTTTTTCAACCACCTCTGCCTTGTTTTTCGTAAATCCCAACACAAATCCACCTCCACCTGCACCACAAATTTTTAATCGGGTAGTATCATTGTTTAAAACGGAGATCCACCATTCCAAAAGTGCTGTATGTGTCGGCATCATTGGGTGTAAATGAACGGATTGCCAATGAGAGATAAATCGTAAATGTTCAAAAAATGAGTCGCTTTGACCATTAATCCAGGTACTTATCATGGCTTCATGCGCTGGAAAGACGGAAGTTTGTAGCATTTTTTTAAATGCGGGATGATTACATTGCTCCAAAAACCATTGCACCAAAATACCCGTTTCGCGTGGTTGTTGGGTATCAATCAGGAAAATGGTCAGTTCTGGGAAAGCGTAGCCATGTGGGAGGGGCACTACTTTAGTTTGCTCCTGAATAAAAATTGGCTCTTGTAAATAGGCCGTCAGCGGGTCAATACCCGAACTTTTGCCATGAAAACTGGCCTCTATATCGCCTAATATTTGTTTTAATTCAGCAGGATCGGTTGCCTTTTTGCCTACTGCGTATCGGTCGTACAAGCCTGCACATAAAGCACCCGAACTACCCAAACCATACCCTTGTGGAATATTGGACTCGAAGTACCAACCATCTTCTATATCTTTGGCCATTTGATCCAAATCCAGCGGGAGCGCAGGAGCGAGCATAGGTAATATCTTTTTCAGTTGTTGCCACAGTAATGGCCGTTCTCCTGTGGAATATTGAATCCAATACCCACCAAAAGCAGGAGAAGGAATAGCCAATGCACTCGCACCTTGCAAGAGTAAATGCTCGCCAAACAGTAAAAGTTTAGCCGGATAAAGGCGGTTTCCTATCATTCCTCGATTTCTTCCGCGTCGTTCAGGATATAATAAAACTCGTTGATATCGCTGTAGTTTAACTCTAATTTACCTTTAAAATGGATATAATCATCGGTTTTGAAGGTAGTATTTTTCTTTTTAAACCTGATCGTCATCACAGAGGCCGGTCCCGCTTTGCCACAAAAAAAACACGAAGCATAAGGATTGGCAGATAGCGCTACATAACGACCTTTTTCATCCACAGGAACCACATAACCTTCTACTTGGACGATCGTTTTATCGAGTTTTTTTAATTCATCGGTGAAGACGGGAGCCTGCATTTCTCCGTCAATTTCCTTATAATATTTCTTTTCAAATTTGATATTTTGCATTGTTTTCCACGACAATTTTGTAATTCCTTCCGCAAAAGTAAAGGAGAGCAAAGTAGTCATAGTAAATATGGAAAAAGCAATTAATTTTGTGTGCATGGTTGAATGTGTTGTAAAATGGGCTAATAAAAAATTCTAAAGCCGCCGCTGCAAAATTACGGGATTACTCCGGTATTGGCAAAAAAATAAAAGCCCTTGCCACGCTGGCAAGAGCTTTTAAAAACAAAACAAACTATGGGAAATTAATTCCAAGTAGGAGCAAAGGTACAATACTGTTTGAAAAAAAATTCACTCATTGTAAAAATGTCGGCCATTAGCAATTCGACCTGTTCGTTTTATGTTTTTTTACGTGGATTTATCTTGTTTTAATGATTGGAGGCCTCCAATTCTAACTCGTCAATATCCATCAAGTTGTTTTTATTTTCGTCCAGCAAGTAAGGCAAACCATTCGCATCAAGATCTTTTACTGTAATGATACCGGCTTGGCTTGGCTTGCTTTAATTGGCGAATATAAGTTTTTGGAAACTTCGGCAAAAAGCCAAATCGTGTCGTTTTTGGGGTAACCATACCTTGTGCAGCGGCTACTTCACTAATAAACTTGACCACAATTGGGACGAATCAAATTATAGGACACGCCCCTCCATTTTTCAATCACGATTTTTCCATTTTAAAATGAGGAATACCAACTTCTTCAAATCTTTCGCCGATAGTTTGGTATCCGATACGTTCATAGAAATGTACGGCTGTTTCGCGCGCATGCAAGGTTATTTTTTGGAAACCATGTTCTGTCGCAAACGCTTCAGAAGCAGCAACTAAGGTAGAACCTATGCCTTTTCCTTGAACATCTGCTGCAACAGCTACCTGCCGCATTTTTACTTCATGATCAGAAATTGGCGTTAAATTAAGGTAGCCAACCATCCGTCCCGAGCGATCGTAATAGGCCAAATGGTATTGGTCGTATTCTTTTGCTAAGTCCTCTGGATTGTATTGCATGCCTAGTGGTTTACGCAATATATCATACCTAAGCGCAACGGCTTCGTCGTATTCGGGTGTGCCAAATTCTATTCTAAGTATTTGATAATCTGTCATTTATTCGTTATCGGGCATAAAGTGATCAATGATCCTGTCTTCTTGTGCGGCTTCCGTTTCTTCATTGAGCCGAACGGTATGAGCGAAAGAGGCGTAAATAAAGTTTAAGTAACAAGGCGTCAAGTAAAAAAGAAAAAAGAAATATAAGAAAAATAGCAATAAAGCCGTAAGTGCACTACCTAAGATGCTAAAGAGTAAGGTTAAAACACCAACTGCTATAAACATTGTAATGCCTAGCGAAATATTAAATAATAGCACCCATAAAAAATTCCAACCCATAAGTTTACGACTAGCCTCCATCGCGTTCCAGCCAGTTATGCCATAAAACCAAGTGACCAAATAAGACCACATATACAACGCTGAAAAGGCAGCAAAAAGAAGTAAAAAGAAAAAGTAAGAAATGCCAATTGTTGCAAATAATCTGGTCGGATCGGCCATTTCGCCCATCATTTGTTGTGCCACCATTTCATAATACGCACCGCCTATTATGGCAAAATTGGGCAATAAACATACAATTGATAATAGTGTAACTAACGCAGAAGTCGCTAATAATCCTTTCCACCGTACCCTATAACCTTCGAAAAAATCGCCTAGTGTTACTTCTTTCCCTTGGTCACTCAATTGAGCAGCATGTGCATAACCTGCCGGAATTGGCACGAGTAGTGCCCAAATTGCGATCAAAATAAAGAAAATAAACGCAAATATGGACAGGACCATCATTGGTGAAGGTGCATTATTAGGTTCTAAAGACAAGCCACTAAATCCTGAAAAAGCAAGTAGAAGGCCAATTAGAATCAAAACAATATAGGCTGCAATAAACAAAATAAAAAATACAAAAGAAGCCAGTACAAACTGCCATACCCTTCGGTTGGTGACTTCAAATGCCTTAGACACAAATTGTAATAAAGGGAAGGTTTTTGGACGATCAATTGCTTCCTGTAGTTGAGTTGGTAATTCCATTTTTAATAAAATTTAAGATTTAAGCCGCTAAGGTTTTAAAAAAAAATGGAATTATCCCATTTTTTTTTGAATATTTGCCGCAAATAAAAATTTATGGATGAATTTAAAAACGATCATCCCCTCGATGCGGATATCAATATACACACGGATCATGAGCAATTGGAAGTATCGGACTCGGTGATAAAATACTGGTTTGAAATAGCAGGATGGAGCACATTCTTGGGTTTTCTGCTTTTTTTCATTGTTTTTACGATCATTTTAGCCTTTATGTTGGCCAGCCAAGATTACCTAGGCGTAGGTGCACAGCCGGGAATTATTTTCTCTGTCATCATTACTTTGGTCACGATTTGCGGGTTTTATTATTGGCAAATGGGTAGCAAAATACGCTACGGACTCAGCAGATCCGAAACGCACGAAATTGAACATGCTTTCAAATATCAGTTTTTGTTGTATCGATTTACGGGGATACTGACCATTTTATGTATCGTATTTATCTTAGGATTGATGGGCTTTTTGTTTTATAATGCACTTAATCCGAGGTATAGCTATTAATCATAGACTGGATAATGCCATTATTAAGTAATTCGCCTCAAATAATCGACACTTCTTTTTTTGCAAATAAGTGATTGTAGATTCAATAAGTGTCGATTATTTAGTCAGAACTACTTAATGCCAGAGTGACTTGAATTTTAATGTCGTCAATGTAGCGATGAACTAACCACGGAGTGGTTGAACTTGGATAGCCCCGAATGAAATTCGGGATTGAGCATGCGGTAATATTTAACAACTACAAAGTAGTTGAATATCAACGTATTATGGGTGTTTCATTTAGTTCAACCCCTTTCAGGGTTGCGAAACATACACTTACACATTGAACCCTGAATGAAATTCAGGGCTATTCAAGTTCAAGCACTTCGTGGTTAGGTTATCGGTGAGTCGTCAATTTAGAGCATTATTAAGCAAAGTATTGGAACTAACCCGCAAATAATTAGTTCGCCCCCAATAATCGACATTTCCTTTTTTTAAATAGGAAATTGTTGACTCAAGAAGTTTCGATTATTTAACTCGACCTACTTAGATCAATTTTTTAACGTAAATAAATAGAAAATGGACAATTTTGAATATAATTTAGAGCCAGTTAGGGTATCTCCAATGATGAAAAAAAACTGGAAGCAGATTGCTTCTTGGGCTACTTTTTTTAGCATTATTGGATTTATTGGCGTTTTTATACAATTAATTTATTTATTAATTGCCGCTAGTTTAGTTGCTCGATATGTACGAATGAGTGATGAATCTGTACAGATGGGTAATACTTATCTTATATATAATAAAACGTTTCTCATCGGTTTGGTATTTTGCCTCATTGTTATTATGGTTGCGCTTTTTTTTATCCATTTTTACCACTTGAAATTTGCAAACTTAATTCAAAAAGCCATTCGAGGTAACGATCAAATTATTTTTGAAAAGGCTTGGCGTAATTTGCGCAATCATTTTAGGTTATATGGGGTAGTACTTATTTTGTATATCCTATTGCTTATGTTTGTCTTTTATATGGGTGGTAGCAATTTATTTTTATAACATGAAAAAAATAATATATTTATTTCTCCTTATTTGCGGTAATAGCGGTTTGCAATTATCTGCGCAAAAAATGATGCAAAACGGGGCTTGGTGCGCGCATTATAATACCATGCCAAGTGCTCTGATTGCACCTTATGATACACGAAGCGATTCGATTGATATTATTACAACACGATTGGATTTGGATATTACAGATTTTGCAAATTCGCGTATTAAGAGTGTTGCTACTGTTGATTTTGTACCAAAAGTAACGGGAGTGAAGGCTCTGCGATTAGATTTATTAAAATTGACGGTAGATAGTGTGCTGGTCAATGGCCAAAATATCAGTTGGTCATACAACACACAAGTTATTGATATTCAGTTTAGTACACCACTTAATCAAGGCCAAAATTATAATGTACGCATCGTTTATGCTGGCAAACCACAGATTGACGCTTCTAATTGGGGTGGTTTTTATTGGCAAAGCGGGTTCGCGTATAATTTAGGCGTCGGTTTTGATGCAGATCCGCATAATTATGGTCGGGCATGGTTTCCTTGCTTTGATAATTTTGTAGAACGTTGTAGGTTTATTATGAATATTACCACACCAACTGACAAATATGCTTTTTGTAACGGTGTGTTGGAAGGCGATGCCGTATTGTCCAATAATAAACGGGTTCGTACATGGACGATAGATGATCCCATTCCTTCTTACCTTGCCTGTGTGGCGGTTGGGCCATTTGTCTCGTATGAGCGTACTGTACCTGGAGAATTGAATCCTATTCCTGTTCAAATTGCCGTACCAGCCGCCGATACCAATAAATTAAAAGGTTCTTTCCTTCACCTGCCTGAAGCCGTTACCGCATTCGAGCATTGGTATGGGCCATACCGTTGGGATAAAGTAGGTTATTCGATTGTGCCTTTCAATTCAGGAGCGATGGAGCACGCCACCAATATTGCTTATATGCGCAGTGCCGTGGATGGTACAGTAAACAGCGAAACGCTGATGGCACACGAATTGAGTCACCATTGGTGGGGCGATTTGGCCACTTGCTCTACCGCCGAAGATATGTGGCTGAATGAAGGTTGGGCTTCCTTTTCAGAACATTTGTTTTTGCAATGGGTATATGGCCAAGACCGTTATATACAAACGGTAGAATCCAATTTTTTGAATGTACTGCAAACGACACACGTAAATGAAGGTGGTTATCGCGCCGTGAGTGGTATCCCGCACAGTATTACGTATGGCAGCCATGTCTATAATAAAGGTGCCGTGGTAGCGCATAATTTGCGTGGTTATTTGGGCGACTCCTTGTTTAGGATCGGTT
>JAAFHO010000218.1 GCA_013297575.1 Chitinophagales bacterium | reverse complement strand
TTGGTTCAGTGTTATCGAACGACGAAATTAAAGACGGCGTGAGTGAGCGCGGCGGTTTTCCAGTAGAGCGCAAACGCATGAAGCAATGGAGTATGCGTATTACAGCCTATTGCGACCGGTTGATTAACGGGTTGGATACCATTGATTGGCCCGACTCGATCAAAGAGCAACAGCGCAATTGGATTGGCCGCTCACAAGGTGCTTCCGTCAAATTTGCGGTAGATGGCCACCCTAGTACACATATTGAAGTATTTACTACCCGTGTTGATACGATTTATGGTGTTTCTTTTATGGTTTTAGCACCAGAACACGAATTAGTACACGCAATTACAACCTCGGCACAAAAAAACGAAATAGATTCTTATATCAAATGGGCTGGCAGTCGCAGCGATGTAGAACGGATGCAGGAGGGCAAAAAAGTAAGTGGCGCTTTCACAGGAGCATACGCGATAAACCCATTTAACGACGAAAAAGTACCTATTTATATAGCAGATTATGTATTGGCCGGGTATGGTACAGGTGCAGTGATGGGCGTGCCTTCGGGTGACCAACGTGACTGGAATTTTGCGAAGCATTTCGATTTGCCCATTATTCCTATCCTCGATGCACAAAAAGGCATTGATACGGAAGCCGATGCCACCAAAGAAGGCCGTTATATCAATTCGGGGATGATTAATGGTATGGATTACAAAACTGGCACTGCCACATTGATCCAATGGCTGGAAGCGCAAAAATTGGGAGCGGGTAAAATTCAATATAAATTGCGTAATGCGGTATTTAGTCGCCAACGCTATTGGGGCGAACCCGTTCCAGTGTATTGGAAAAACGATTTGCCCTATTTGGTAGAAGAAAAAGACCTTCCGATCACGTTGCCAGAAGTAGATAAGTATTTGCCTACTGAAACAGGCGAACCGCCATTGGGCAATGCAGAAAATTGGCGTTATACCGCTCCAGATGGTCATCAATACGAGTACGAATTAAATACTATGCCCGGTTGGGCGGGTTCTTCGTGGTATTTTTACCGATATATGGATCCCAATAACGATAGTGTATTTGCAAGTAAAGAGGCCATAGACTATTGGCAACAAGTCGATTTTTATATTGGTGGCTCCGAGCATGCGGTAGGACACTTGTTGTACAGCCGTTTTTGGAATCAATTTATGTATGATCTAGGCTTGGTGCCTCATGCCGAATACGCTAAAAAATTGGTCAACCAAGGCATGATCCAAGGTCGTTCTAATTTCGTATTCCGCGCCAAAGAACGCTTCTTTGAGGAATACCTTTGGATAAAAGTGTTACAACCTTTCTTGAGCGATACAGACCCAATCAAAATGTATGAACCTGGGTTTGAAGAAGAAATGAATTACGATTACGCTTTTGCCAGCAATGATTTGGTAATAGAAGTAACCTCGTATAAACAAGAAGAAAAAATAGAACGCATCCGGCAGGCAGCAGCAGCAGATGGTAAACGCTTATTGATCCTATCCAACGAAGAAATATCGGATACCATTAATCAGCCCGAAATTGTGGCAGCAAAAATCCGTGCAGCCTTGCAAAGTAGGGATTTATTTATCATGGATGGTACTAAACCAAAGTCTCAAACCTTGTTTATTTCGCATAATTTGGTGCATAAATATTCGGATGAGGCTTGTTCTGCACTCCATGTGGATGTGAATTTAGTGGAGAATGATATGCTCGATCTGAACCTGGCTAAAGGCGTACGCATGTTTGAAGGTGCCAGTTTTAAGGTGGATGCGGAGGGTAAATTCACCTGTAGCGCTGAGGTCGAAAAAATGTCAAAAACTAAGTTCAATGTGGTGAATCCCGACCATGTTATTGAACGTTATGGTGCAGATTGCTACCGTATGTATGAAATGTTTATCGGTCCTATTGAAGTTGCAAAACCTTGGAACACCAATGGTATTTCGGGTGTAGCGGGATTTTTACGCAAATTTCACGACCTGTTTTACAACGAAAAAGGTTGGAATGTGGTAGATGCTGAACCAACAAAGGATGAATTGCGCCAGTTACACCTTGCTATCAAGAAGGTTTCGGACGATATTGAGCGTTTTTCGTTGAATACTTGCGTGAGCCATTTTATGATATTGACCAATGAACTGCGTGCACTCAAATGCAATAAACGCGCTATTTTGGAGCAATCTGTGGTTTTGATCGCGCCTTTTGCGCCGCATATTGCGGAGGAACTTTGGCGTGGATTTGGTTACACAACGACCGTTTGTGATGCAACTTGGCCGCAACTAAACGCAGCCTATTTGGAAACGGATTCGATCATTTATCCAGTACAGATCAATGGCAAACATCGTGGAAATGTGGAGGTGGCAGTTGGTACATCCAATGCAGATATTGAGCAAATGGTATTAGCCCAAGAGTTTGTACAGCGTAATTTGGCGGGTGCTGCAGTAAAAAAATTAATTGTAGTACCAGGGAAAATTGTTAATATTGTGATGTAGAGCGGCTAGGAACACTGTTTTACGCGTCTCGAACTAAAAAGTTTTTCCAAATAATATATTAAAGGTAGTCGAATTAAGTATCGGCGCGACTCGAAGTCGCGCCGATATTGCTTTTTATACAGAACATTATTCTAGCCAATCTTATTCCTATGCTGGATTGCTCAATTTGATCTGTACAGGCGGGTTCTTATACCTATTCCAGATGGTATAAGCAAAATAAGCACCAATAGCAGTACCTACAAGAAGTATGCCTGTTGTACCCAGCATTCCAAATATAGAATCCAGAAACCGTCCCCTCCTAGCACCTCTGGAACCGCCCTCGCTGGCCACATAAGTGCCTGCTGCCATACTTGCGGCTTGAGTATAACCATACAATGTAACAGCTATCGTAATAGCCAAGCCTAATAAAGAAGGCGTAATGGCTTTGATAGGCGACAAGTTTTCGTCGGTGCGTGTATAGCCTTTTTCTTGCTGGAAAAACGCATAAAAATCAGCCAAATCACTAGGATTATCAAAACTAAACTTGCGTTCGCTCCCGATTCCTGCCATCCCCTTGTACTTCACCACAATATCGTCTTCCCCATCTTCCTGAGTAATACTCTTAATGGTATCGAATTTAATTTCGGCTTTAGTGACTAGGGTTATTTTTTTGTTCCACGTCTCGTTAAAACTATTAATGTCGTTGTAGGCACTACTCATAATTTGAAGTGCATTTTCGGCTACAACAAGGCTTTCTGCCTTTTCTCCAGAAATTTTGAACACTTGGTTGGATATACTCATAATTCGTTAGTTGGTTTGAATGTGAAGGACAAAAGTATTGTTTATATGGTGAAATTTGTAATTGTCGCTGTAAAATATTTGTTTTTAGGATTTTAACTGCTAAATATAATAGCCATAAACGAAAAACGACCTACACGGAATACCGTATAAGTCGTTGATAATGTATGTGATCCCGCTGGGACTCGAACCCAGGACCACTTGATTAAAAGTCAAGTGCTCTACCGACTGAGCTACGAGATCATTCCCGTTTTTGGACGAGGCTTCCTTAAAAGCGGGGCAAAGGTACGTTCATTTTATTCACCCCACCAAATTTTTTTCAAAAAAAACCAAAAAAAAATTGGGGAGGCTTGCAGCGGAACTGTTTCAAAGCAATTTTTGTTTGGTCAATAGGTACCTAATAGGGTATTCATCAATGTGCAATATATACAATAGCATTGAAAAAGGTACATAAACATCAAAGAAATAGCCCTATCTTTGCGGCGTGCAGTCAATATTATAATTATGGAAAGTAAAAGACAGAAACAGGTAGGCGAATTGCTGCGTCGGTATTTCAGCATGATTTTGACAGAGGAAGGCAGTAATATCTATGGCCGTGATAAATTAGTGACTGTGGCAAATATCCGCATGACACCCGATTTGCTCATCGCTAATATTTTTATAAGCATCTATGGTACGGAATTGAAACAAGAAGTAATTCTTGAAATAGAGGACAATTATCAAAGATTGCACCAAGCCCTCATCAAAAAAGTAGGTAAACAAATGCGGCGCATGCCCGAACTACATTTTCACCTCGATGATACAGTGGACGAAATGTACCGCGTTTCGGAGTTGTTGAACCGCATTGAAATAGAAGATAAGCAAAATAAAGCGGTTTAGCCGGTATCATAAGTACTTTAACATGTAGAATTAAATAATTTTTAATGTTAAAGTACTTATGATGCAGCCTCATGCGAAGTATTCCTTACAAATTAATCCATTTTTGTTTCGACTTCCCGCTTTGTATTACTTTTTCTACAAATTTCATACCGCGTACACCATCTTTTACAGAAGGGAAATCGGTATAAATTGGGTCAATAGTACGCCCCTCCTCTCTTGCACGGATACATAGTGCAAAATTGCGGTAAATATTTGCAAATGCCTCTAAATACCCTTCCGGATGTCCACCTGGGATACGTGTATGCTTTTGTGCCTCTGGATA
This sequence comes from Chitinophagales bacterium, assembly GCA_013297575.1. Lineage (GTDB taxonomy): Bacteria > Bacteroidota > Bacteroidia > Chitinophagales > Saprospiraceae > M3007. The sequence goes on along the minus strand of JAAFHO010000218.1, from coordinate 3,948 downwards.
AAGTTCTCCCCGACCAGTACGGAAAAGCTCAGCGGGTTTGTCTAGCCAACGAACCGTAAGTGTATTGGGTTCCATTTGTCGCCAAGCGATACCTCCCAACTCTCCATATACTCGAATATTTAAATCGTTTTCTTCCCCTGCCGAAATCTGACTGGCCATAAGCACACCCTTTGCGCCATTGTCAAAACGAAGCAAAACGCTACCATCGTCATCGAGTAAGCGTCCGGGTACAAATATGCTGATGTCCGCACAAAGTTCGGTAATTTTCAACCCCGTGATATATTCAGCCAGATTTTCCGCGTGCGTTCCAATATCGCCCATAGCACCTGCTATACCAGAACGTTTAGGATCGGTACGCCAAGCCGCTTGTTTTTGGCCATCTTGCTCCAAAAAGGTACTAAGCCAGCCCTGTGGATACTCTACAACTACCTTACGAATAGCACCCAACGCACCGTTTCGGATCATTTGGCGTGCTTGTTTCACCATTGGGTAGCCTGTATAATTGTGCGTAAGGGCAAAGAGTAGCCCCGTTTTTTCCACAATTTTCTCTAGTGCCAATGCTTCTTTCATATCAAAAGCCAATGGTTTGTCGCAAATAACGTGAAACCCGTTTTCCAATGCCATTTTTGCAGGTGCAAAATGGACATGGTTGGGCGTAACAATACTCACGAATTGCATCCGTTTTTCAGGACGGAGTCGTTTTTCACGGCGTATCATCTCGTCAAAACTACCATAAGCGCGGTCTTCGGGAATACCCAAATCGGCGGCGGAAGCTTTCGATCGTTCGGGGTCGCTGCTAAATGCGCCACATACTAATTCGATCTCGCCGTCCAATGCGGCGGCCATGCGGTGTACTGCTCCGATAAAGGCACCTTGGCCACCGCCAACCATACCCATGCGTATTTTTTGCTTCATAAAAAAAGTTATAAAAAAATTCGGGGCAAAACAATAAAAAATAAATGAAAATAATGCAGTTTTGCACCTTAATTTTATGTCAGACAAACAATATATCTCGGAAATATACAATTACTGCGACCGTTGGTGCGAAAGATGCGCATTTACGTCCCGATGTCGTATATTTGAAGCCGAAGAACCGGGCGTTACTGATTACCCCGATGAACCTATCGACACGCCTGAATTTTGGGAAAAGATGAGGGATAGTTTTGAGCGTACCCTCGAAGTGCTGCAAGGTATGATGGACAAATTGGATGCTTTTGAAAAAAAAGGCGCCGATGACGACGATAAGGAAGACGACGATAAGGAGGAAGAATGGGATGATTTAGAGGAGGAGGAAGAGGAGGATGACGATGATGAAGGTGGGTACAGCTATTATAACGATCCTTTCCCAATGTTGCGCCCACCACGTTTGGATTGGCCCGACTTTTATGAAACCGCAGTAAATAATTTTTTTAAAATAAATGAGGATTTCTTTGCGGAACAGGAATTGAAATTTGACGATCAAATAAAAATGGGCGTTCCTGTCGCTGTAGAACAATTGGGTTTTTTACACGAAGCCCTACGCACGATTCGATGGTTTCGAAGTTTTGTAGGCACTAAACTGCATCGTGCAGTGATTCACCATCAGTTTAATCTGAAGGAAATTGAAGAATTGCAAGGAGATGGTAACGGCAGTGCCAAAGTTGCGATGATCGCTCTGCAACGCAGCATGGACGCTTGGAAATTTGTCGGCACTTTTTTTCCCGAAAAAAACAATGAAATACTTGAAATTATAGAAATAATTAAAAATACCCAAATGGAATTGGTGAAATTGTACCCAAAATGGGAAATATTTCACCGCCCAGGTTTTGATGATGAACCAGATACAGTAGTTCGATTGGATTATAATCAAAACTAGACCTTTGAATTTCCCTACATCGTGTCATTTTTAAGAACAAGTCAACAATAACACGTTCTTTTACAGCCAACTCACGCATTACGTACTAAATTTACACTCGTATGAACACAGACAAACGCCTATTCGATTATATCTTTGAACAAGCCAAAGAACGGCCATTAGATCAAGCATTTGGGCACCAGCCTCAAAAGGGTGTACCATGGACTTACTATTCGTCCCAACAAATGGTGGACAAAATAAATGACCTCTCCCGTGGACTGCTCCACTTGGGTTTGCGACCGGGAGATCGTGTAGGAACTGTCGTCTATAAAACAACCCAAGAATGGGTCGCATTGGACTATGCTATGCTGCGCTTAGGTATTATAGGTGTGCCTATGTATCCTACCATTAGCGCAAGGGAATACGAATACATCATCAAGGAAGCAGGTGTGCAATATTGCTTTGTTGGGGAAGGCGACCTGTTCGATAAGGTGAATACTGCTAAGGTGCAGTCTCCGTCCTTGCGTACCATTTATTCTTTTGTGGAGCATCCTATTGCGCCATTGTGGGACTCTATTGTACCCACCACCGATGCCACTACTCAGGAGGACATGGATGATGAAATAGAGCGCATCAGCAAAACCATTCGCCCCGACGATGTAGCCACCTTCATTTATACTTCTGGAACTACAGGTAACCCTAAAGGTGTGGTGTTGACCCATCGAAATATTGTATTTAATGTAGAAACGATGCGCATTTTAATTCCCATTAAGGCAGGGATGCGCGCGTTGAGTTTTTTACCCGTGAGCCATATTTTTGAGCGCGCAGTACTCTACGCTTATACCGCTTATGGCGCGAGCGTTTCCTTTACAACGCCCGATAGACTAGGCGGCGATGGCGGCGATATAAAAGGTATCAAGCCGCATTTCTTTTCTGCTGTACCCCGATTATTGGAAAAAGTATATGAAAAGATTGTCAATAAAGGCATGGAAGCCAAAGGTATAAAACGCTCCATTTTTACTTGGGCGATGGAATTGGCGGATCAATGGGATTTTGACCAAAAACCTAGTGGATTTGCCGCAATTAAGTGGTCTATTGCCGATAAACTGGTATTTTCTAAATGGCGCGCGGCATTGGGTGGTAACCTTGTGGGTATCATTACAGGTGCCAGTGCTTGTCCGGTAGTGGTGATGCGCGCCTTCAACGCAGCGGGTATTCTCGTGCGCGAAGGTTACGGAATGACAGAGGGCGCACCTGCTTTTACATTCAACCGCTTTGAACCCGGTGGTGCCATGATGGGCTCTGTTGGGCAAATTGTTGATGGTGTGGAACTCAGGATCGAGGAAGCCCCAGATTTCAGACCTGGAGAAGGCGAAATTTTGGTAAAAGGCCCAAATATCATGGATGGCTATTACCTTCAACCAGAAAAAACGGAAGAAGTCATTAAATATATTGACGGTGGCCGATGGCTTTGTACGGGTGATGTGGGTATGTTGGTAAAAGCACCCAACGGTAATACGTTCCTAAAAATTACCGACCGCAAAAAAGAATTACTCAAAACCAGCGGTGGGAAATACGTGGCACCTGCGCCTATTGAATCTATGCTTCGGGAACACCGTTTAGTGGATCAAGCGATGATAGTAGGGGATAACCTAAAATTTGTATCCGCGCTGATTGTCCCTGCTGAGGAAGGATTAAGAGATTGGTGTGAAAAAAATCAAATCGGTTGGACTTCACTCCCCGAAGTAATCAAGCACCCGAAGGTCTTGGAACGCTATAATATGCTGATTGAGCGGATAAACCCTACTTTTAGCCATGCTGAGCAGGTCAAGAAATTTGCACTATTGCCCAATACTTGGGAGGCTGTACGCACCGATGGCACTGTGGCGGAACTTACGCCGAGTATGAAAATAAAAAGAAGGGTTATTTTGGAAAAGTTTAAAGTGGAGATTGATGGGATGTATGCTTGAGGAGTGCTAGCCGAAACCATACTATTGAGATAGATGCGAAAGAGATTATAAAAAAAGCGAAAGAGGAGAAAGAAATTGAGGCTGTAATAGGATTGAATAGGATAGGATTGGAAAATGAAAAAATAGCCGATGCTTTGAATATGA
>JAAFHO010000022.1 GCA_013297575.1 Chitinophagales bacterium | reverse complement strand
GCCGTAAAACCGACATCTATCGTGCGAACAATATCACCTACATCGGCGGTTTCGCCGCCTGCTAAATGCAAATTGACACCAAAATCCTTCATCGTAGCCACAAAATCGGAACTGCCTTTGATGACTGCTGCGATGACTTCGGCGGGGATCAGGTTTTTATTGCGCCCAATAGTGCTGCTCAATAGAATATCATTGACACAACCCACGCAGGCCATATCGTCGAGGTTCATCACTATAGCATCCTGTGTGACACCGGGCCAAACCGAAAGATCGCCCGTTTCGCGCCAGTACAGGTACGCCAGACTGGTTTTGGTACCAGCGGTGTCGGCATGCAAAATATTGCAGTATTTGTCGTTTCCACCCGTCAAATCGGGCAAAATTTTGCAAAAAGCATTGGGATACAGTCCTTTATCAAGGTGTTTGATGGCTGCATGCACCTCGTCTTTAGTGGCAGACACACCACGTCGGTCGTATTTAGAGGGTTGATTTTGTTGTTCGCTCATGGCCTATTTATCCCAACTGCGGAATGGTTTAGTTTCGTCAAAAATATGTTCTAAAATAGCACTTTCGGTGGCGTCCACGTCTTTTCCCCGGCGCGAAAATACGGCTTGTGCCGTCACTAGGGCTTCGTCCAGTTTGTAAGTACGGTAGGAACTATCGGGGCCTCCCCAAGCAAAATCGGGGATAAAATTGCGCTGATAACCAGCACCATATATATTGGCAAAAACGCCGATTACCGTTCCTGTATTAAACATGGTATTGATCCCGCATTTAGCGTGATCGCCCATAAAGAGGCCACAAAATTGTAATCCAGTCCGCTCAAAGCGTTCAGATTTATAGTCCCAAAGTTTAACTTCCGAGTAGTTATTTTTCAGGTTAGAATTGTTGGTATTGGCACCGAGGTTGCACCATTCGCCAATAACGGAATCACCGAGATAACCTTCATGTGCTTTATTGGCATTAGACATGAGGATGCTGCGCGTAATTTCCCCTCCTGCTCTGCAACTTGGGCCTATTGTGGTGGGGCCATATATTTTTGCACCCATTTTCAGGATGGCATTATCCATGATAGCGATTGGGCCACGCAGCGCGCAATTTTCCATAATTTCTGCGTTTTCGCCGATATAAATCGGGCCGGTGGAAGCATTTAGGATACAATGTTCCATTTTTACGCCCGGCTCTAAAAATATATTTTCAGGGGCAGTAACGCGGTTGGTGGCAGAAATTGGAGCACTCTTGCGCCCGTGTGTGAGCAGGTGTATATCTGCGCGTAATTCACGGTCGTTGAGTCGAATAAAATCCCATAGTCGCTCAATGGTAATTACTTCAATATCACTTTCGATTTCGATACCTTCGAGGCTTTCGATTTCTACATCATCAATAAGGCGTTGGATTTGTTCGCTATTGAGGCACGCAGCAATGAGTTCGTCGTTTTTAAGCAGTGCTTCATTGAGTTGGAGGCGGAGGATGCGCTCGCAAAGTGCGTCAGTGGGTAATACGCCGGCACTGATTAATAGGTTTTCGTGGGCAATTTTAATCGGAAATTTATCATGCAAATATTCTTTTGTAATAAAAGAAGCCGTTCCATTGAGGCGTTTTTCCCATTTTTGGCTGATGGTAAGCGCGCCAATGCGCAATTCGGCCATTGGTTTGGTGGCTGTAAGTGGAAGCAGGTGATCGCGGGCTTCCGTATCGAAAAGAATTAAATTAGGCATTTGCGTGCTGATCTCGATTTTTTTACCGTTCCGCAGGAACGATAAAACTTATTTTTTTACGTCCTTGTCCGACATTTGAAGTGCAAAGTTACTATTTTTTGGCAACTTGAATGGTAAGTTTACTCATTTCAAAGCACAAAAAAAAGAGTCATCTCGGATAACCAAGATGACTCTTTCAAGCAAAAGAAGGTTTGAATTATGCTTCTTCTGCTTCTTTTGGAGCAGCAGCAAATTTGCCGAATTTCTTGTTAAACTTATCAATACGACCAGCGGTGTCGATAAATTTCACCTTACCTGTAAAGAACGGGTGGCTAAAAGAAGAAATTTCCATTTTTACCAATGGATATTCGTTGCCGTCTTCCCAAGTGATCTTGTCCTTAGAGTTGATGCAAGAGCGACCCAAGAACGCGTCGTCAGTGGAGATATCCTTGAACACTACAAGGCGATAACTTTCTGGATGAATACCTTTTTTCATATTATTTCAGTGCAAATAATTGCGAATTTTGACTATTATCGTAAAACGAGGCGCAAAGGTAATTTGATTTGTTGGTCTTTACCAAATTTAATGCTAAAAAAATGATATTTTTTTTATTTTGGGGTGGGGTAGTCATTTCTCAATCGTGTCTTTTCCCTTCTGCTACCTTAAATATATGTAAAACATGTGGGAAAAGTGCATCCACGGTTTCAATTGCGCCTTTGGTAGAGCCTGGAAGCGTAATGATCAGCGTTGTGTCCATAAAACCGGCTATACTACGCGATAACATAGCATAAGGTGTGCGTTGTTGGCCATAACTGCGTGCTGCCTCGGCGATACCCGGTATTTCGCGATCGAGCAAAGGACGGATGGCTTCGGGAGTGACATCGCGGGGGGATAGTCCGGTACCGCCTACAAAAAGCACTAAACGAAATCCTGCGTTGTTCAAATCTCTGGCTTTGGACTGAATGGCGGTTATTTCATCAGGTATAATGGCATAATGTGCTACTTCTAGTCCGTATTTTTCCAGTTTTTGCTGTACGCTTAAACCAGCAGTATCCGATTTTTTTCCGGCGGCAACAGTATCGGAGCATACCACTACAGCGCAGGTAATACCTTCTAAATGGTGGTCTTTGTAATCAGATTTACCTCCTTTTTTCTGCGCCAATCGGATATTGGAAATCTCTACGCCTTTATCAATAGGTTTAAGCATATCGTACATGGTGAGTGCCGTTACCGCAGCACCGTGCATGGCTTCCACTTCTACACCGGTTTTGTAAATGGTATGCACTTCTACGCTGATAATAATGCTCAAATCGACAATTTGATACGTAATAGCGGCAAATTCCACAGGTAGCGGATGGCAATCGGGGATAACATCGCTGGTTTTTTTGATACCCAGTAAACCAGCAGCCCTTGCAAACTCAAAAATATCGCCTTTGGGTACTTTTCGTTCCTCAATGGCGCGGATGGTACTTTCCTGCGAAACCGTAACTGTTGCTGTCGCAATGGCTTGGCGCAGGGTATTTGATTTAGATGTTATATTGACCATTATCTCTAACTATTTGTTTTCCATTGGTGACCCTGCTCTGTTATTTCTTTGCCCCATATCGGCAATTCGGCTTTGAGGCGTTCTACGATTTCGGTACAGGCATCAATGGCTGCTTTGCGGTGTTTGGAGGAGGTAAATACGAACAAGCAAATTTCGCCTGCGGCTACTTTTCCTAAACTATGATGGACATGCATACATGTGAGCGGGTATTTTTCAAAAATGGATTCCCGAATTAGGTGCATTTGTTCCAAAGCCATTTCTTCGTAAGCGGTATATTCAATGGCGGTAACGGTTTGCCCATCTACCACATCGGCGCGCACTTGTCCGAGGAAAATGCTATGGCCGCCAATAGCCGTTTGTGTACTGTGCTTTTGGATGCTTTCTGCAATAAAAGTGGCTGGAATAGGGCCGCTGGTAAATATATTTTTGGGTGTGCGCTGCATATTGTGTATTGTTGGAACACTAGATGGTGCAAAGGTACTTTCTATATGTGCTTCATTATAGGGCTTGGTCTTAATAATTTTTGTTTGATCGCTTTGTCGCACAAGAAATGCAAGAATTGGAAATATTCAAGGCATTTGTGCTGTCGAGATAGACTTTGGCGATTACAAAAGATCCCACTTTCCATATAATCCAATACTACCAATCTTTTTTCCGCTTCCACTACCCATATACGCTTCAAAGTGCTGTGCGGCTTGCTTGCTGCGTTGTCCGGTTTTACAAAAAAAGACGACTGTATTGGCCGTCAGATCTGCCCAATGATCGTACAAAACCGGCAGCGGTATCCGAAGGTGCGTAAAAGTATCAAGTACCGGTGTTTCATCCTCGTTTCTGACATCAATGATTTGAACATCTTCTTTGCCCAGTATATCTTGAAAGGAGGCAAAATCTATATCATATTTTGATATTGGGTTGCTGCACAAACCTATATAATCCATGTTCCAAAATGCGAGTTTGTCTTTTGGGATTAAATCCATCGTTTCGGGCACTGTGCTGAGTTGGAGTTCAAAAGTGTGATTCGTTAAAGCATTGTAAGTCAATAATCTATCGGCTAACGGCTCACCTATACCCGCCAGTATTTTAATGGTTTCGTTGGCCTGCATAGTACCGATAATTCCGGGTAAAACACCTAAAACACCTGCTTCCGCACAGTTTTGTACTTCGTTATTTTTGGGTGGATGTGGAAATATATCGCGGTAGTTAACGCCCCTTTTCCCTGCGGTCATGGAATAATTGAACACCGCTACCTGACCTTCAAATTGCGATACTGCCCCATAGATCAATGGTTTGCCCAAAAGCACACAGGCATCATTGAGCATATAACGGGTGTGAAAATTATCTGTACCATCAATAACAATATCGTATAATTCGATGATTTCCAATGCGTTAGAAACCCTTAAATATAAGTTGTAAATTTCAATATCAATATCGGGATTGAGCCGAAGTAAGGCGGCTTTTGCGCATTCTACTTTGGGGTGATAAATATCGGCAAGACCATAAAGAACTTGTCGGTGCAAGTTGGTTTCCGATACTGTATCCGTATCGACGATACCGATAGTGCCCACGCCCGCTGCTGCTAGGTATTGTAAAGCAGGGCAACCCAGCCCTCCTGCGCCTACTACGAGGACTTTGGCCTGTAAAAGCCGTTCTTGGCCGGCTGTGCCGAAGCCTTTTAGTATGATTTGACGATCGTATTTGTTCATAGTCGCCTATTTAAAATGCAAAAAGTCATTTATTAAATTTGAAAATATATTTTTTAATAATATTGTTTTGATTTCAAAAATATTTTGAATGTTAGGAGCATTATCATTATCAATAAACCCATAATAAATTGATTTTTCTCCGTGGATCTCAAAATATTCTTCAAATATAATATAGTCATAAGTTTTTATAATGTTTTTACTACCATTTGTTAAAGACTCTTCAACTAAAAACAATGCTTTCTCAAAAGCTTCTAGTAAATTAGAGGCATTAAATTGTTTTTGAAAAATGTAGTCAAATGATTTTACACCACTTCCGTCTTTTGAATAGAAATTAATATTGGGATAAGTCTTATCTATTAATATTGTCAGTCCAATTGACAAATCCCTTGGGATTAATTTCTTTAACAGTTTGTAGTTTCCTTCATCTGTTTTTTTTAGTAATTGATCAATGAAATTCAATTGATCAATAGTAAGTTGATCTAAAAAAGGCTTAAAGTATGCTAATTTATATTCATTAGTTCTGCTGCCATTTATTAGTTTTGTAGTATTTTTTTTAAAAAATGATAAATTTAGTAATATGTCAGGATTAGTTCTTTTTAAATCATCGAATTCTAATGTCACTAAATTCTTATCAATATAAGAGTTTAGTGAATATTTTATATCATTAAATGAAATAAAAAATTCGAAATATACTATATGTCTCATGTTGAAAAATTGAGAAAATACTAATTACATAACTATTACTTGAAAGGGTATGAGATATTCTTGAATCTCACGGGAAATTTAAGTGTGTAGTCTATTATGCCCACGTTTTGGTATCATAGCCAATAAATAACAGTGATGTTAACCCACCCACAACACTCTGCACGTACCCCAATCTACTTCCGCTTCCGCGGCTGCGACCAATCCTCTTTCTCCGCAAAATTAACAATGTTTTTCATGGCATTCACCATAGAAAGGAACACTAAAAAACCAAAAGTGACCACAATATAAATGGATTTGTAGGATTCTGCTTCGCCCAGCGACACACCAGAACATAGCCACGCCGATAAGCCCAGCACGGCTGCCAGTGCTAAATAACTATACATAGAAACGCCCCAGTATTTGGCAAAACTATCGGCATTCATACACATAATACTATTAAAAATAGCAAAAAGCAGCATAAATCCCGTGGCGATTGTCCAGGGATAAAGCCGCTCCATACCCATCACGCCCATTTTATCAAGCGCAACACCACATAGCATGAGCACCAGCCCTCCTGCAAAAACGAGTAAAGCCTGCTTGGGAGGCGTGATGTTTGTATTTGTCATAATATCATAACGCCTCTTTTGTCGAGGAACGGAATTTCAGTAAAATGCATAGGGTGCAAACTACCCTGTACGAACACGTATTTGCGGTCGTAAAGGTAATCATCGTGGCAAAAACTCACCCAAAACTCGTTGGCTAACGAAAATAATTCGGTCGCTACCGGCTCAATCTTAATGATTTCAAGCGGGCCGACGGTCTCCCAAAAATGGCGGAAAGTTGCAGTTTGGCGTTTTTCGCCTTCCACTTCACCATAGCCGCGCGAATTGACCAAAACCGATTTGATCGGCTCTTCTTTTAAATTGATGAGATAAGCATCCCAGAAATAGTCGTGTTCTGGGTCGTCCGTATCGCGAGGCACTACGGCAATGGCCAAGTCCTCTACCTTGCGGATATCTATGTCCTTCTTCATATTGGATTAACAGTTGTGGCGTGAAATTGTTGAGTGATTGAAACTTAAAACAAGAATTGCGCACTTTTCAAAAACTGGATGGTACGGTCAATATCTTGGCTAATAATTCGATCGCTGGTATTTTTAGTGACTACTGCTCGGTATTGCGCCATAATACCTTCAATTATAGGCGATGACTGCGCAGGTCGCCTAAATTCCAAGGCTTGGCAGGCCGTCAGGAATTCAATGGCCATTAAACGTTCTAGGTTTTGTACCACTTTGTATAGTTTGGTGCCAGCATTGGCTGCCATACTCACGTGGTCTTCTTGTCCATTACAACTTACTATGCTATCAATAGATGCTGGTGTACAGTAAATTTTATTCTGATTGACGATAGAAGCCGCCGTGTATTGGGCAATCATCAGTCCCGAATGCAGTCCTGGGTCGGGTGTAAGGAACGGTGGTAAACCGCGTTGCCCCGAAATCAATTGATACACCCTGCGCTCGGAAATACTCCCCAATTCGGCCAGCGCAATGGCCATAAAATCTAGCGCAAATGCAATCGGTTGTGCATGGAAATTACCACCAGAAACAATCAAGTCATCGTCGGGGAACAGGTTAGGGTTGTCGGTCACGGCATTGATCTCTGTGAGCAATACCTGCGCGCAGTACGCAATCGTATCCAAGGACGCGCCATGTACTTGCGGTACACAACGGAACGCATACGGGTCTTGTACGCTGGTCTTTTCTGTTGCGCTTATTGGGCTGTTATTCAATAAGTTACGCAGTGTTTCGGCGGTTTGTACCTGTCCTTTGTGCGGGCGCACGGCGTGTATGCGTGCGTCCAAGGGCGAGAGGCGACAATTGAAGGCATCGTAACCTACGGCAGCATTGAACTGGGCAATATTGGTCAAGCGGTGGGCTTGCAGGAGTGACCAAACGCCATACGCCGTAGAAAATTGGGTGCCATTGAGTAGTGCCAATGCTTCTTTGGCTTGAAACCGCAGTGGTGTCCAACCTTTGGCTTTTAGCACAATATCGGCGCGTTGGCGGTGTCCTTCATGCCACACAAATCCTTCACCAATCAAAGGCAAACTCAAATGGGCCAAAGGTGCCAAATCGCCCGATGCGCCCAACGAACCCAGTTGGAATACCTCTGGGAGTATATCGTGGTTAAAAAAATCAATAAGGCGTTGCACAACTGCAACCCGAACACCAGAATTGCCATACGAAAGGCTTTGTATTTTTAACAAAAGCATGATTCGTACAATCTCCAAAGGCACAATATCGCCTGTACCTGCGGCGTGCGATACCACGAGGTTGTACTGTAGTTGCTCTATATCGTTTTTAGAAATGGCTACATTGCAGAGCGATCCAAAACCCGTGTTAATGCCATAATGCAGGGCATCGCCGCCGCTTATCTTTTGTTCCAGATAAGTGCGGCAGTGGTCAATAAGTTGGGTCGCTTCGGGAGAAAGCGACAGTGGTTGGCGTTCATTTAGGATGGTGGCGAGGGTCTCGAAGGATAGGTGGTTAGGACTAATGTGGTGCATTTTTTAATTTTTTTTGTAAAAACTTAGCCGCTCCCATTTCAGCCAAAAAAGGTCAGATTTTGCCCACTCTACTTCGGCAGGCTCAGCATAAATTCGCCGTTTTTTTCGCCCAATGCTCTGCATTGAACTCAAAAAAGCGGCTCGATTGCTCAAAATCTGCCTGCTTTTTTGATCTGAAACCGCTGGCTAAGTTTTTACTTATTTTTCTCGCATAAACAATTCGATAGGTACACCTGTGAAATTGAATTGTTCGCGTAATTTATTCTCCAAAAACTGTTTGTAGCTATCGCGTACCCATTTTGGGTTGTTTACGAAATAGGCAAACATAGGATAATGGCTGGGCAGTTGGGTAATGTATTTGAATTTTGGGTAACGGCCTTTTACAGACGGCGGCGGTGTGCCTTCTACTACATTGGCCATATATTCGTTCAATTCCGACGTTTTTATTTTGCGGGTACGGTTTTCATATACTTGCAAAGACACTTCGAGTGCATCAAAAATACGTTGCTTTTCGAGTACAGAAATAAAGACAACGGGTACGTCATTGAACGGTTGGAGGCGTTTTTTGATAATAGCCTCGTATTCGCGGAGGGTATTGGTTTGTTTATCTTCTACCAAATCCCATTTATTGACCAAAATGACCAATCCTTTATGTCTTTTTTGTGCAAGGCTAAAAATGGCGAGGTCTTGCGCCTCAATGCCTTGGGAAGCATCGAGTACCAAAAGGCATACATCGGCTTCTTCTAATGCTCGGATAGCGCGCATGACGGAATAAAACTCAAGGTCTTCTTCTACCTTTGCTTTTTTGCGGATACCCGCAGTATCGATGAGGATAAATTCTTTACCAAATTTATTATAAACGGTGTGGATCGGATCGCGTGTAGTGCCTGCAATAGGCGTTACAATATTGCGTTCTTCGCCCAAAAGTGTATTGACTAAAGACGACTTGCCCACATTAGGACGACCAATGATGGCAAACTTGGGCAATGGTGTTTCCAATGGCTCTACATTTTCCACGTGTTCCATCACAGCGTCTAAAAGATCGCCTGTTCCGCTACCACTGATGGAGGCAATAAAAAACACTTCTTCAAAACCCATTCCGTAGAACTCATTGGCTTCCAATAAGTTATTGAAATTATCAACTTTGTTAACGACCAAAAAAACTGGTTTTTTAGTCCTGCGCAATAGGTTGGCCATGCTTTCATCCAAGTCGGTAATACCCGTTTGGGCATCCACCATAAAAAGAATAACAGCGGCTTCTTGTACTGCTACACGGACTTGTTGCGCAATTGCTTCCTCGAATACATCGGTACTGCCGGCCACAAAACCACCTGTATCAACTACGGTAAAGCGCTTACCGCCCCATTCACAAAAACCATATTTACGGTCTCGGGTTACTCCAGAAAAGTCGTCGGTGATGGCTTCTCTTCCACCTACTAAACGGTTATAAAAAGTTGATTTTCCTACATTGGGACGGCCAACAATGGCTACTACATTACTCATGAAACGATGTATTGGGTAAAATAAAAATAAAAATCTGGTGTCCAGATGTCTATTATTTAAAAGACAATTCTAATTTTGCGCCACAAAGGTAAACAAAAAGCGCGGGAAAAGACTCGTGATTTTGTAATTTCAGAAAACAATAGGGAATGCTACCCCGCATTGCTCGTGAAAAAGAACCGCATTTATGCAAAAAATAATCTACCGCGACCTGAATGTAACAATATTTCAGAGTGCCTTATTCCAAACTAACTCAACGGTGATTCTCACCGAAGATGTTGTGATTGTGGTTGATCCTGCTTGGCTACCTGATGAGGTGATTGCCATTAAGCAGTACGCCGATGCTATTCGTGGCCGTAGGCCGCTCTTTTTGGTATATACCCATTCGGACTACGACCATATTATTGGTCACGGTGCTTTCAAACCGGATAAAGTATTTGCGACAAAAATATTTGCAGAACGGGAGGATACAGAGGAGATTTTGGATCAAATTGTTGAGTTTGACCAAAGTTATTATATTGAACGGCCTTATCCATTGGAATATCCGAAACCGGATTATTTTGTGTTTAAGGATGGTGTTCAGTACAGGCACGGTCGCACTAAATTGACTTTTTACACTGCTCCAGGTCACACCTCGGATAGTATGTTTATGGTGGTATGGCAATTGGGGCTTTGTATTACGGGTGATTACCTGTGTTCCAATGAGTTTCCGTTTATTTACCACAGCAGTATTGATTATGAGCATACACTGAACAAATTGCCTTATATCCACGATCGGAATTGGTTTACGCGTATCGTACCGGGTCATGGGCTGCCAGCACTTTCACTCACCGATTGGGCGCGCCGCCGTATTGAGAGCCTTGCCTATATTTATTCGGTGCGAGAAAGCATCGCCACGGGTATTCCTTTTGATGAAAATTCGCTTTGGGAACGGTATAAATATCCCCGTGTACAGGCACCATATCATCACAAAAATGTGGAGTTAATGACCCGCGAATTTGAGGAAGGACTGTGGACTTGGGACAAAGAAATGTCATTAGACCTATTTCAGCGTAAAAAGTCAAAATTTGCAGAACGGGAAGAAGCCGCAATGGTAGTGGAAGATGATGACGATCACTGATTAATTAGACATTATACAGAATTAGTTTCGTATGCTGAGAATGGTTAATTTTCGCCAAATTTTCGTTAAATTTTTCGCCGAAAATACCCCATTTCGACTGCAAAATTTGCCCTGATTTGACAAAAATTTCCTCATTTCAGCATTGCGACCTTAATTCTATATAATGTCTATTGTAAATCTGTAAAATTCGTGTGCTATTTTGTTCCTTCTGCTAAATAATTACAATCAGTTTAATAAAAAAACATTTATATCATAAATTAAAGCATTATGACAAATATCCAGGGCCCAGCCATTTTTCTCGCTCAATTTATGGGCGATACCGCTCCGTTTAATTCCTTAACGTCCATCTGCAAATGGGCTGCCGATCTTGGTTATATCGGTGTGCAAATTCCAACTTGGGATAGCAGATTGATTGATTTGGAAAAAGCCGCTAGTTCCAAAACCTATTGCGATGATCTCAAGGGTAGGGTAGCCGAGTGCGGATTGCAAATTACAGAATTGTCCACGCATTTGCAGGGGCAATTGGTGGCAGTAAATCCCGCTTATGATCTTATGTTTGATGGTTTTGCGCCGGAGCATGTGCGCGGAAACCCAAAGGCACGTACCGAATGGGCGATACAAACGTTGAAATATGCTGCAAAAGCGAGCCAAAATCTTGGATTGAACGCGCATGCCACCTTTTCAGGTGCTTTGATTTGGCATACTGTATATCCTTGGCCACAGCGACCGGCGGGTTTGGTAGAAGCTGGATTTAAGGAATTGGCTAATCGCTGGACTCCGATTCTAAATGTATTTGACGAATGTGGTGTTGACCTTTGTTATGAGATACATCCGGGCGAGGATTTGCACGATGGTATCACCTTTGAGCGTTTTTTGGAAGCAACGGGTAACCATAAACGTTGCCATATCTTGTACGACCCATCCCACTTTGTATTGCAGCAATTGGATTATTTACAATACATTGATTTTTACCACGAACATATCAAAATGTTCCATGTAAAAGATGCCGAATTTAACCCAACGGGCAAAAGCGGTGTGTATGGCGGGTTCCAAGGATGGGCCGAAAGGCCGGGCCGATTCCGTTCCCTAGGTGACGGACAGGTTGATTTTCAGTCTATATTCTCGAAATTAGCACAATATAATTATAAAGGATGGGCAGTGTTAGAATGGGAATGTTGTATCAAGGATGCCGGTCAGGGTGCGCAAGAAGGTGCGCCGTTTATTCAAGACCATATTATTAAAGTGACAGAGCGTGCTTTTGATGATTTTGCTGGATCGGGTGTAGATGAAGAGTTGATAAAACGTATCATCGGTTTATAGTTTTAACAAAAAATGAAATACAGGACTACCATAATTGCGGTATCTTTGCACCCGTTTTTGTCGGGCTGTAGTAATAGCGGTGGTAAAAACGCTTCGGATGCGGTACAATTTATGCTTCGGCAGGATGCTGGCACGCGTTGGTTGTTCTGTTTTCTATTCGTTCTTGCATTGTGGCAGGGCTTAAAAGTATTCAAGGCGGGGATTCGGATTATTTGGTGGTCGATCAAATCCATTAAACCCGTATTCGTTCGGCTTCGATTGCTCAATTTATTGGTCGTTGCTGTCATAAGTACGATGATATGGGGTATGAGCGATAGATTGGCCGATATGATTCAAGAGTTGGAGCAGCGGTATTTAACGCCTGTTTGGATTGGTAAAACGAGTAATTATAATGAGGAGCATTTAACAGCGATTTACGAAGCAGCATTGGCCAAAAATGTAGATCCATATGAGTTAGAGGTGGTTAAAAAAAGGACACGAGAAATGGCAGCAAAGATTCAAACTACGCCTTTATGTATTTATGAATGTGCTTACTTGGAATGTGCCTTAAATCCTTTTACGATTAGGAAAGATTTGGTGGCGGCAGGATGGATACAATTTACCAAAGTTGGACTATTAGGGTTGACTTATCAAGGAAAATCGGTGCATTATGACCAAGTTTTGTACGCTTGCCGGAATAGGAATATCAATTTGATGATGGATTTGAGCGAAATTTATCTGGTGGACAAATACAAAAGAGCAGGAGAAAAGCCATTGCACAACACCGTAGATCTTTATTTAGCGTTGTTTGCACCAGCATTTATAGGTGCTCCGCACGATAAAGTGGTTTATCAAGGCTACCAAAACCCAAGTTATTATTTGAATAAGGGTTTAGATGGTTGGTACACTTTGGATAGTGAGGATGGGCGGCGGCAAATTTTTAGGAAGAATGGTGCTTGCGATGGTGCGATCACAATTTGGGAGATGTATTTGGCCTTAGAAGCCAAAAAAGGACGGATAATTCAGAGTTTTGTACATTAAATTTGTGTTAGACGTACATCATTTACGAAACCTTCGAGGTTTCGTAAATGATGTACGTAATAAAAAATAAATAGTTCCTCAAAAAGGACTACGTTAATATATATGAAATGGTTCCCTCTACTTGTCTGCACAGCTATGCTGTTGTGCGGATCTTTCTCTTTGTTTGCCCAAACCAAAACGGAGCGTGTTGAAGCGCATTTGGGTAGTTTTCGGTTTGAACATGACAAACCAATCGGTTCTGTAAAGTTTATCTTCCAACGTGCTGTACTTACCCGCGAAGGCACTGGCAGCAAAACGTATAAACAATTATTAACCACTCAACGTGGGTTTACGAATAATGATAATGCAGGTAATTTACTGGCTGTTCAAGTAATTTATAAAGGAGAAGAGGCTACTATTTATGCAGAACCCAAAAGTAAAAATAAGGGTCGTGTACGTGTGCAGCCGCCTGTAGAACCTATAGCAGTTGCTCCACCCGAACTGGTACAACCCAGCAGGCATAGGCGCGGTGTGGCCCGTGCTGTGCCGGCACAAATCGTGAATGAATCACCTGTAGAGCCGCAAACTGCGGTTCAAACAGAGCAGCCTTCTCCTGATCCTGTGCGCCCGCGTGCATTGTTCCCCGATCAACAACAATCGCATAGTAATGCTCGTCCTGGTGGTACCAGTATTTCCTTGCCGGATTCTTCTACTTTGGCTCAAAGTTTGGATGGTGCAAAGCAAACCATGACTGGCTGGAAAGCCAAGTTGTGGCAGAGTGCACAGCCTATTTGGGAATTTGTGATGTGGACTTTTAATAGTTTGATTGTGTTATTGGTGTGCTTTGCCGGATTATGTCGGTATGTTGCCAAAACAGCGGCTGCTGAAAGCAAAATATCGCCCAAAGGCCGTGTAATTACGGGGCGTTGGATCATCGGGGCGCACCAAAATGCTTCTGGTTTGTTGTTGATCATCACGTGGTTTATCGCTATATTCTTCTTGATTGATATCTTTATGTGGTTGATCTATCTTGATTTACCAATATGGTTGTTGGTTGTAATTTGGTTTCCAACGCTTTGGCTGGCGGAGAAAATTACGAGTTGGATTGTGCCAAATTTAAGGGGCGACGAATCGCATTATGCCTAGAAAATTATAAAGTTGTATTAAAATACTACAATACCCGATAAATTTAGTTCTTTTGCACTTCAAAATATTTATCCAACTTAAGTTAATATCTTACGTATGCAAAAGAACAATACAGAAATTTGGGGTCATCCCCGCGGGTTAGCGTTGCTATTTTTCACTGAAATGTGGGAACGTTTCAGTTATTATGGCATGAGGGCTATTTTTACCTTGTACATGGTGCAGGCTCTTATGCTCTCTAAAGGGAAGGCTTCCGAGATTTATGGTAGTTATACAGGTTTGGTTTATCTTACACCTTTGATTGGTGGTTATGTGGCCGATCGTTATTGGGGTAACCGTAAAAGTATTACATTTGGTGGTGCAATGATGGCATTAGGTCAGTTTTTACTATTTGGCAGTGCCTCTATGTACCAAAATGTAGGTGCAGCGGTGCCGTTGATGTGGGCAGGTTTGTGCTTCCTGATGTTGGGAAATGGTTTTTTCAAGCCTAATATCTCTTCCATGATTGGCCAATTGTACACCACAGAAGACAAACGCCGCGACGCTGCTTATACCATTTTCTATATGGGTATCAATTTAGGTGCGTTTATTGCGCCATTGGTGTGTGGTACATTGGGTGATACGGGTAATCCTGGCGATTTCAAATGGGGCTTCTTGGCGGCAGGTATCGGTATGATATTGGGTACTGTTTTGTTCCATACCCAAAAAGAAAAGTATGTTACAACACCCAATGGCGAAGCTATTGGTGCATTGCCCAATCAAGCGGTGAGTGCCGCAAGTGGCGCATCTCAAGAAGGTGGTTTAGGTGCTGCACAGTTAGCACTTGGTGGTGGTGTATTGGTTGCCTGTTTTTTATTATTTTGGAAAGTACTGCACTTTGATGCTATTGGGGCATTGATTTATTCTGCTACTATTGCGATGTTGGTAACGATTTTGACGGATAAATCGTTGAGTAAAATAGAACTTGATCGTATCATTGTATTGTGTGTTTCTGCTTTCTTTGTTATCTTTTTCTGGGCTGCTTTTGAGCAGGCTGGTGCTTCGCTCACGTTTTTTGCGGAAGAACAAACCAATCGAAATTTGCTTGGATTTACGATCCCAACCAGTTATTTCCAATCTGTAAATGCAGTAGCAGTGGTGCTTTTGGCACCCGTTACAGCCGCTATTTGGGTGGCGTTGCAAAAACGCAAATCAGAACCTAATTCTTTGATTAAGCAGGGATTAGGGTTGGTGATCTTGGCGATTGGTTATGCTGTTATTGCTATTGGCGTAAATGGTCTGGGTCAAGGCGTAAAAGTGAGTATGCTTTGGTTGGTTTCTGTTTATGTGATCCATACTATTGGTGAGTTGTGTTTGTCGCCGATTGGTTTGTCGTTGGTATCCAAATTATCGCCACTGCGTTTTGTATCCTTATTGTTCGGTTTTTGGTTTTTGGCCAATTCTGTTGCGAATAAAGCCGCTGGTCAGTTGAGTGCTTTGTATCCACCATCTGGTGCTGAATACAAGTTGGCCCGTGAAAATGGTTTTGATGACACGACTTATACAGGCATTCTGGCAGGTACAATACAGGCTACTCCTGAGCAGGTTGTTGTAGCCAAGGAGAAAGAAATTCCGTTGGTTTTTCCTAGTTTTTTAGGCAGTAAGATTACCAATTTGTATGAATTCTTTATGGTGTTTGTCGGCATGGCCGGTATTGCCGGATTAATATTGATTGGTCTGTCGTTCCCATTGCGGAAAATGATGCATGGGGCGGATTAAATATTTTGGGGATTTATCCCGTGGGTAATATGCGTGTGTGATGCCTCGCGCGTGGTGTCCGACGTGATTGCCCGACGTTGCGTCCGTTGTTGCGTAGAGACGTTGCATTGCAACGTCTCTACATCACAACGGGCAATCACGTCCATCACAACGGGCAATCACGCACGCAAAATCACCATTAAATTCAACAAATTATGGAAAAAAAAATCATATTTACCGTTTTTGCAATCCTATTTTTTAATGGCATAAATGCCCAAAACGCGGCATGCGATGGCAGCCGTTTTAAACAGCCCACTTTTACCACTGTTAAAAAAACAACATTGGTGTATGCTACGGCTTTTACCTATACGGAATTGCCTCCATCGCTTCCTGACACCGTTGATTTGAAAATGGATGTTTATGAACCTCAAGGCGATAATGCAGTGGCGCGCCCAGTAGTGATTCTCGCCCATGGTGGTAGTTTTATTTCCGGCGATAAAAATGACATGAAAACGGATTGTGAGCGTTTTGCCAAAGCCGGTTATGTGGCTGTTTCGATCCAATACCGCCTATATCCATTTCTTACGCTAGGTTTTCCAGATTCTACTGACATCATTGGCGCAGTCGCCAAAGCCATCGGTGATATGAAGGCGGCAGTGCGTTATTTTCGCAAAGACGCTGCAACGGTCAATCTATTTAAAGCAGATACTGCACATATTTTTGTAGGTGGATACTCCGCAGGGGCTGTTACGGCTTTGCACGTAGGTTATGTAGATGAAACCGACGACTTCACACCATTTGTACAAACGGCTTTTGATACAAATGGAGGTATTAACGGGAATACGGGATCTGCGGCTAATCAATCCTATTCTGCGGCTGTGAAAGGTATTTATAACCGCTCCGGTGGGCTATACCGACGCAGTTGGATCGATGAGGGCGAAGTACCTATGGTGAGCATACATGGTACTGCCGATAATACGGTATTTTATGAAAGTGGTCTTGCTGCGGGTATTGCGTATTTGGAAGGAACAGGCATTTTGCATCCCTATGCCTTAGACCAGAATGTGGATAGTTATTTGGAAACAGTGGTAGGTGGCGATCATGTAAGTATGTACACTTCTACTCAATATGCTGGGCAAGTCAATAATTTTTTTAATAAAGCACTGGCAAAATTTGAGTCTATTACCTGCGGAACGAGTAGTGTTACTGAACTAGAAACCGCTGCTGATAAATTGCTAAAAATTACCCCAAACCCAGTGGCCAATGCATTTAGTATCACATTTGATACGCCATTACTTACTATTGCCAGCGTACATATCTTTGATGCGCAGGGTAAACAGGTGCAAACTGTGCTTAATTATAGTAAAGGTCAACAGATCGTGGTTGAGCATTTACCGACGGGGACTTATACGGTTTTGCTGCAAAATGGGGTAGGCGTGTTTAAAAGTGGACGGTTTTTGAAGAAATAAGGTTGTTTATCGTTCAATATGAGTCTATACCATATTTAAGGTAGTAGTCTTGATTTTGAAACTGCAAATCCAATGGAGTTGTATAATCCCATACAGGGCATTTTTGGTTCGCATTCAAAACAATATTCTTCCTCATTCTCACAAGTTACGTTTATTTCATTTGGGAAATTTTCTATTTTAGTAGAAAGTTTTCTAAATGATTTTGGCATAATAGATATAGAATCAATATCTTGATACAAAACAAAAACATTTGTCATGTCTTTTTCATAATAGATACCAATATTGGTAAGCATAAGAAGTGTCGTATCATTTATGACACTAACTATTAGTGGTTCAATAATATGCCCTCCGTTTTTTGCTCTATGGATATAGATGTCTCTATTGGAATTGTCCAATACAAATGTTTTTGGTGTCGTCTCTCCTTTTCTAAGGAAAATAGATAAAAAAGTTTGAGTATTCATCTGCCTGCTGCTTTGTAGTCAAATGTCTATTGTTTCATTAATCTTTAAAAAATTTGGGTTTGTAATTTACCTGATTTATCCTGTACTATTGGATAAATCAGAAAATTACAAACCCAAAACAATATCTGTGTGAATACTTAAGTTTTATTGCACCACTACCACAAAAGCAACACTACCCTTTGCTGTTTGAATACTCAATTGGTAATTACCTGCCGGTAAGCGGAGATCATCAAAGGCAATAATTCTAGTCTCTTGACCAATTAAACCAGGAATTTGCTCCTTTACCAATCGACCTGTGGCATCGAACAACTGTAAACGGATGTCCAATGGATCATTAGTATTGGTGATGGCTACCTGAAATTGTCCGTTATTAGGATTGGGCAAAATTTGCACCTTATTTAGTCCAGTTTGTTCTACCGTTCCGCTAGTTAAGGTGATATTTGTGGTTTTAACCGTCTCCCTACAATCATTAATAGAAGTAAGTTTTACCGTATAAGTTCCAGCAACAGCATAAGTATGCGACGGATTTTTTTCCGTACTGGTATTACCGTCGCCAAATTCCCAAAGGAACGAGTCTGCGTTGGCACTATTGTTGGTAAAACTGACAGTAAGCCCATTTAATACTTGAGAGAAAACGGCAGTCGGGTAGCCACGTACCACTAATGTTTCACTTAAAGTATCTACCCCAAAACCATTGCTCACAATGAGTCGGATGGTACGGTTGCCGGGTAATGGATAAATTACAGTGTGTGGGCCAGGGCCAGTAGCAGTAGTTGGCTGCGCAGTAGAACCAAAATTCCAAGCATAAACATCATCTGAACCAGGGCTAGGTACAGCAACAATTGAAATCGTATCAGTCCTACAAATGGTATCTGGTGCGCTGAACTGTGCAATAGGGAAAGTAGGGATAATATTTTTTAAACCGATATTATCTAAAAAAGTATTATTCCCAAATCCATTGATCGTGGTAAACCTAAGCACTACACTTTGTCCAATAAATTGACCCAATGAAACGGCTTGCTTGCTCCATTGGTTGCTGGTTGTTGGGAAAAACGATGCTGTTTGTGCTGGAGCTGTTGCTAATTCTGGATCGGTTTTTTCCCAAATTACCACTGGAGTCCCCCCTAAATCGCAATTTGGATATGCTTCTACCCTTAACCCATCACTAAAGGAATTATCGTATTGCGTGTGCGCATAGTCGAATACTAAAGTTGGATATGGCAAATTAGTTAGATCCAGCGGTATCATGTATAAATAATCTTCTTGTTGCTCCGCAGGATTATAAGCAAAGTGGTTTAGGAACATGGCTTTTGTGGTAACATTATCACTACCAATGATATCATTGGGTGTAACAGCCCAACCGACTAGGTTGTCTTCATTGATATTATTCCAGCCATTGGGCAAAACTGGAGTTCCATCGAATCCAGTCGAAAATGCAGTATTGATTGATTCCGCCACTACGGCATAAGAACGTGTTTTACTATTATTGCTCGTATAATTATCACCGATTAGATTTACACTTACGTTAAGGCTTAACTGGCCATTAGTAGTAAACGAAATAGGTGTAGCAAAAGTGAAGGTTAACGTAACGTTTGGTGCAATATTGGGCAAATTTTCAGTAACAGGTGTTTGTCCATCAACACTGTAAGAGATAGTTGCGCCTGATATTGCATTAATACCTTGGTTCTCTACTTCTACCGTGACGGGTTTGCTACTTGCGCCACAACCCACAATAGCATCGCCAGCAGGCGAAATAACATTGAGTAATGCGGCATCAAACTGCTGTGGGCAAGATAATAAGCCGCCTGGCCAATTGATGGCCAATGTTCGGCGGCCTCCTATACCAGCTGTTGCTTTACTGGTACGAATGCTATACCAAGCCTCCTGCGCGGCATCGGTAATTGGTATAGTATATTGTTGTGCTGCAAGCGGTGTGGTACCTTTGAGTTCCATATATTTCCCTCCTAGGGCATATATATCATATGCTAGGGTATCATTGGCTATTTTAGTCCAACCCAAGGTAATGGAATCGGGACACACTTTGGTGACGGCCAAATTAGTAGGTATTGGCGCAATCGTAAGTGGGAAATCGGTGGTGTCGCGACGTGCTCCACGGATCAACATCAATTTTACATTGCCGCTCGTTGTGTTGGGTACTGTCCACTCGTACATCCGCTGTGCATTATTGATA
>JAAFHO010000217.1 GCA_013297575.1 Chitinophagales bacterium | reverse complement strand
GATACTTCGGCGCGACCACCTGCACTTTCTGCAATTTTCTCTACTGTCCGTATGATGCGCTGATGAATTTGGCGTTGCATGGCGGTATCCAAAGTACGGATAGTACCTGTTAGTTCGGCTAGTTCGGGAATAATATTGGCACGAATACCACTTTCTATTTTACCCACTGTAATCACCGCCGGATGCTCGGTTAAGGCCACTTGACGGCTGATAATGGTTTGCAATCCTTGTATGATTTGTGCTGAGATAACAATCGGATCAACGCCCGTCCAAGGTGTAGAACCGTGCGTTTGTTTGCCGTGTACTTTGATAAAAAACCAATCGGACGATGCCATAGTACCACCTGAACGGTAATTGATTTGGCCAACTTCGGTCTCTGAACTGATATGCAACCCGAACATAACATCGATTTTGGGATTGTCCAAAACGCCCTGTTTAATCATCAAGGAAGCGCCACCTTCTTCTCCGGCTGGCGGGCCTTCTTCGGCGGGCTGAAACACAAACACAATAGTACCGGCAATATCCTTTCTGATACCTGCTAATACTTCCGCCGTACCCATCAGGATCGCCACGTGCGAGTCGTGTCCGCAGGCGTGCATGACACCTACTTCTTGTCCATTGTAGGTAGATTTTTGGGTGGACTTGAACGGTATTTCCACGCGTTCTACTACGGGCAAGGCATCCATATCGGCACGTAAGCCAATCACTGGCCCAGGTTTTCCGCCCTTGAGGATACCTACCACGCCGGTGTAAGCAATGCCTGTTTTTACTTCGATGCCCAAACTGCGCAAATGAGCGGCCACTTTCTCAGCGGTTTTAAATTCGCGGTTGCCGAGTTCTGGATTTTGGTGGATTTCGCGCCGCCAATTGATTACTTTTTGCTCCACGCCATCTGCGAGTAGGTTGGCTTTTGCTTGAAGCGCACTTTGTGCCTCTGCAACAAAACAAACAAAAAGAAGTAACGTTGATAGGTATAATTTTTTCATAATTTACATATTTTAGGGCAAAGAAATGCAATATTTTCAACTTTTGTAGATTCGTTGCCATAATTTGAAACAAATTTCGTTCTTTTGCCCTTAGGAACGTGAAAATAATAAGTTGTTACTTTGGGCTAGATTAGTTTTTGCTCAGACAAATATCTTTTAGTGCGAATAGTGGGGCTATTTAAACGAAAAGATAGGTAGTATGAGTGAAAAGGAATCAGCCAAAAGTAATAAGTTATTATTTACACGTTCCTTTGGAAGTACTACAACAGTAATAGTTATTGGTCGCCCATGCAATTTACACTTTTATCGATCTAACGTTCACGCTTACAAATGGTGTAATTAAAAGCGACAAAACCAATAAATAATACGCTCAAACAATATCAAACAAAGTAGATGATAAATACTGAAACTCAACACACGCCCACATTAGCCGATCTTAAAGGAGCACCTTTGGCGTGGTTACAGGCCAATCCTGGTGGCGCCAATATGGCCGATCTATTCGAATTGAATGACGACGATTTTGCGGTGAAGTGTATCCGTGCATTGATGGAAGGCAAACCGTTTGATATGCCCTTGCAAGTCCAGCATTTGGAGGCCGGTGAATTGTTTTCACATTTTTATTTTGAATCGAGGAATTTGGAACGGGTGTTTGGTACAAAAAACCTCGCCGTGGGCTATCCCGTTTTAATGGCCAAAATGGGTGGCGTAAATATTACCGCACCCTTGTTTTTATGGCAAATTCAATTGGAGCCTCATGCTACCAATCCAGATAGTTGGATCGTACAGCGGAATGAAAACCATACCATTTTACCCAATTATCCATTGTTTTATTTGATAGATAGCTTAAATGCTTCCGATTTGTCGAGTAAAGCACGTGCCTTAGCGGAGGGAAAGCAATTGAGCAACCGCAACCTCGCTGAAATTACGGATGCAGTGCGGTTATTGACCAAAGCACACGAAGAAGGATTGCCCTTGAGCGTTCAACCATTGCCCGTAGGTGCAGAGGCGGAATATGCTACACTCACAGGGCGTTTGTGTTGGTCGGCAGTAGCAGGTATTTTTCCTACATTGCCTAAAAATACCCGCATCGATGCGCCAGTCGTCATTCCTGACCTTCCGGCAGATTCGGATTGGCAAAGTTCCTTAAGTTTACTCCCGCTTGATCCATCACAACGGCAGGTATTACAAGCCGTTCAAAAAGCATCTATTAATGTAGTAGAAGGGGCAAGTGGTACAGGGAAAACCTATTTGATCTCGGCTATTATTATTAATGCCTTGATGAGTGGCAAAAAGTGTTTGGTCGTTTCTCAAAGTATTAATGCCCTGCGTCGTGCGCAAAAATTTATCGTCGATAAGGGCTTTGGTGATCTTTCGTTTATTTTGAGAGATTTGACTGGCGATCAACTCATGTTGGCGGATATGCTCCGCGCTGCTGCCGATGCAAAAAGCAAACCAGCGAGCGATCAGCAATTGATGAATACCATCATGCAGCAATGCAAACGCGAACAGGGTAAATTGGACGAAGGCTGGAAATTGTTGCATACGCCTGTTTTTGGCGATTTGAATTATAGCGAAACTGTTGGTTTATTTATGCGCGCCAACCGCAAGGAGGCCAAGGATTTACTGCTTACTCAGATCAATCCCAGCGATTTTGAATTTTCAAAAGCCGAATATGATCAAATTATTGATGCGATTCGGGTAAGTGAACCGCTCTTTGCGCGTTTTCCAACGCTCGATCACCCGTTGAGTCGTTTGCAAGGCAAAATTTTTGTGGAGCAAGGTGCCAGTAAAAGTTTTGAATGGACGATTCATACCGTCAATCAACTGCTGGAAAAAGCCACGGCCTTGCACCATACGTATATTACGCGTACCAATGAGTATGCCGAAACACTCAACGACCGCTACGAACAACATTACTTGGAATTGGCTTCGCTGACCAAAAAAATACGCGAATCTATTGCGGATGGTACCAACCGATTTGGTGCTGATTTTGCAAAACCTATTTCTGGCGTAGAAAAATTATATGGTGCGCTCTCCGATAAGGTAAAATTGATGACCACCGATAAGGAACAAGTAGGGGTTGCTTTTGAAAATTTGCGCAAAGCCTATTCGTTGCAGAAGTATTTCGATTTTGATTTCCCACAAACTTATGATGCGCGCGACTTGCCACGTATAGCCGAACTGACCAAAACATTTGAAAAATCCTTGGAGCAATGGCAAAAGAAAATACCAGTCATTGTACGGGAAGAGGTAAAGCGACTCAATGCAAGAACGATCCACCAAGGCATTGATTTCCGTGATTCTGTAAAGGATTTGGAAATCCATTTAGACGATTTTTTGCTGGATTTTAACGATTCTGGCCTTTATTCCAGTCCAGTGCGCCACGAGATGCTTACCATTCCCAAGCGGCAGGAGTTTTTGGAGGAAATGATTGCCCGCTTAGAGGAAACACAATTCAGTCTGCGCGATTTCAATGATTTTTATGTTTGGCAAAAGCATTGGTTGTCGTTGCGCCCTGCAGAGCAAAAAGTAGTACGCGCCCTGTGCAAGGTAAAACCCCGCGATTGGGTGGCTGCTTTTGATAGTTGGTATTTGTATCATTTTTTACAAGATAGATATACGCCCGCTTTGTTGTGGGATAAAGATACGATTGATGGTTACAGCAAAGGTTTTAATGATCTGCGCAATAACCTGCCGGGACACCTGAGTTACTATTGGCAGCAACGTAAAAATGTGGCGCTTAAAAAATTGAAATCAGCCGATTCCAAGGCGTATAAGACTTGGTTTGGCAAAGACAATCGCGTATTATCAGCCGATAAGGATATTGCTGAGTTATTTAGTAAGCATATCGAAGCACTCACAGAAACTTTACCCGTTTTGTTGGTGAGTCCTCATGTTGCCAATGATGTGGTAAAGCACTCCAATATGCTTTTTGATGTGGTTTTGGTGGATGAAGCGCACAATATTTCCAAACAACAATGTTATACGTTGTTTGACCAAGCCAAGCATTTGGTGGTGATGGGCGATTCCAAACAAGATATGACACCACAAGCGGACGACGACTTTTTGGAATATTGCAAAACGCTTGGGGTGCTTTCACATACCCTTGATTACCAACACTCTGACGCACCAGAAGAATGGGTGGACTTTAACAGGATTGCTTTCGGCACACCGTTCAAACGTTTGCCTTCTGGCCGATCTGCTGAGGGTATCACCATGGTAGAAAATGTGGGTGGACGCTACGACGAAAAAACCCAAACGAATGAAGCAGAAGCCCGACAAATTATTGATTGGCTTAATTTGATTGAGCAAACGCCAGCCAAAACCTATCCAGTAGTAGGTATTGCTTGTGCCACGGTACAACAACGCGATTTGATCGCCACCCAATTGTTGCGCGTGCGCCAACGCCACGCGCCGGGTTTTGAAAAAATTCAGCAATTGCAATTGAATGGCTTGGGCGTGTATCAATTTGCCGAACTACAAGGCCAACACGTGGATGTATTGCTGCTGTCGTTGGTACACGGTAACACCGATGTAAGTGGTACTTTGACCAAACATTTGCATTTTTGGAATACGCAGGAAGGGATCAACCAATTGCATATTGCCTTGACCCGCGCTACTCAGAAATTATATATCGCGCATTCTATTCCAGCGGGGCTATTCTCGGTATTGGCTGCGGATAAAAATTTCTTGGGTACTTGTATTCTTTCGCATTTGGTGACATTTGCCGATCATTTGCAAAAAGGCGATACCAAAGCGGTAAAAGATCAATTGTCCAAATTAAAAATCTTATTAAATTACCCGGATCGTTTGTTCAAACCCACCATGTTTATGGAGGAAGTGGAACACATGTTGTTGCCGTTCTTTGAGCCGGGTAGTGTACAACGGAATTCCAAAGTAGCGGATTTAACAGTGCCTTTGGTCATACGAACGGATGGAAAAACATTGATTCCTCAATTCGATGGCGTATTTGCGCATACCGACGCACCTTCGCACGAATGGGAAGAAAAATTGCGCTATTATTTCAATAAAAATGGCGTGAGTTATACCCCAGTTTTGGCGGCGCAATGGTGGAAAAGTCCTCGGCAAGAAGCACGGCGGTTGGCGGCTAAATTGTTGAGCGAGGGATAAGATTGTATAAAATATAACTACGTAACATATTAATGATAGTACTTTCTAAAATATCAACGACCGCTCCAGAAGGCGCGTCAAAAAAAGAATACAAAGAAAAAACATTAGCCTTGATAGAGCGCCTCGGTACTTTGCAGCACTTGATGTACGCCCAAGGTAAATACAGTGCCATCGTTATCCTTCAGGGAATGGATGCCAGCGGCAAAGACGGCGCAGTCCGCAATGTATTTGACAGTTGCTCCGTGGCAGGTCTTAATTTGGTCTCTTTTAAAAAGCCAACCGAGGAGGAATTTGCCCATGATTTTCTTTGGCGGGTACATAAAGTAGTGCCACAAAAAGGGATGATGACTATTTTTAACCGCAGCCATTACGAGGATATTTTGATCCAAAGTGTACATGGCTGGATCGATGCTGCGCGCGTACAGATGCGTATGAACGCGATCAATGCTTTTGAGGAATTATTGGCCAAAGACAACAATACTTTGGTGTTCAAATTCTATATGCACCTATCCAAAGAAGAGCAGGAAATCCAACTCATGGAGCGCAAAACGGATCCTGAAAAATTTTGGAAACATAATGACGGCGATTGGGAAGAGCGCAAACATTGGGATAAATACATGGAAGCCTACGAATACGCCATTAATAATAGCAAGATTCCTTGGTATATATGCCCAGTGGATAACCGCTGGTACCGCGATTATGTCATGGCAAAGGTGATGGTAGAGGAGTTGGAAAAACTAAATATGCAATTGCCGGAAATGCCAAAGTAGGACGTACATTTGCGGCTCTTTTGACCGAAATTGGAGCGGCTAATTTTTTACGTTCTTTATAAAAAGCACATCATGTCAGAGCAAATAATAGAAACGGCAGCAGCAGCCGATACCCTTTACACTACACCACATTGGTTGCAGCGTACCGAATTGTTGCTCACTGGCCCCGCCTTGGAGCGATTAAAAAATATGAATATTTTGGTCGTTGGGCTGGGTGGTGTGGGTA
This sequence comes from Chitinophagales bacterium, assembly GCA_013297575.1. Lineage (GTDB taxonomy): Bacteria > Bacteroidota > Bacteroidia > Chitinophagales > Saprospiraceae > M3007. Next base: position 2,292 of record JAAFHO010000217.1, on the reverse strand, counting down.
GTTTCGCCGCTGAATTCCTTTGTCGTGCAGGTGTAGGCAATATGACCATCGTGGATGGCGATACCGTTGACCTTACCAATACCAACCGTCAATTGCCTGCGCTACACAGTACCGTGGGCATACCCAAAACGACGGTAATGGCGCAGCGCATGAAGGATATTAATCCCGATTTAAACCTGACGGTCATCGAGGATTTTTTGCAACCCGATAAAGCCACAGAACTGGTGGATCGTAATTTCGATTATGTTTTTGATTGTATTGACTCGGTACAACCCAAACAATACTTAATTGTTGCCTGTAAACAATTGGATATCCGGATTATCAGCAGTATGGGTGCAGGTGGCCGTATCGATCCGAGTAAAGTACAGGTAGCGGATTTGTCAGAAACCTTTAATTGTCCATTTTCACAAACGGTGCGCAAGGGTCTCAAGCGAAAGGGCGTTCGCCGCGGGGTTACCGTTGTATTTTCTTCCGAATTGGTAAAAAAAGAAAACTGCAAACTCACCGATGGTACCAATTTTAAACGCTCTTATTATGGCACTATTTCCTATATTCCTGCGCTATTTGGTTTGCATATGGCGAGTGTGGTGATTCGGGATTTGGTGGAGGGTAATGGTAAACGATTGAAAACATATAGGTAAGTATGCAATTCCAAACAAAAATCCAACTGCTCGGCCACGCAACTTTTAAAGTAACTACACCCGAAGGTCGTATCGTTATTATAGATCCTTGGTTGATGGACAATCCATTTATCCGAGAAGAAGATAAGATTCAGGAGCAAATCGACCTCCTGTTGGTCACGCATGGTCACGACGATCATTTTGATGTTAAATTGCCCGAAATATTGGCAAAAACGCAAGCAAAATTGGTCGCCAACCCCATTTGTAGGTGGTATTTATTGGAAAATGGCATACCAGAAACCCAAATCGAACCCATAAACTATGGCGGTACTATTGAATTATTGGATGTAAAAGTTACAATGGTACAAGCCTTCCATCTGGCCCATATTAATGAACCGGATGGAAGATTTACCCATCCACATGGGTCGGTAGGTTTTATCCTCCACTTGTCGGATGGTCTTCGTATTTATTTTGCAGGTGATACTGGTGTTTTTGGCGATATGCAACTGATTGGCGATATTTATAAGCCACAGGTTGCGGTTTTACCGATTGGTGACCGCTATACAATGGGGACTTTAGAGGCATCTTACGCGGTAGGTATGATTGGAGCGGAATATGTGATTCCTTTTCATTATGGTACTTTTGATTCATTAGTCGGTAAACCGGAAGATTTAATAGAACGGGTGCGGGATTTGGATAGGGTAGAGGTATGTGTGTTGAAGGCTGGGGAGGTTTGGGGTAGATGAGGTTGTGTTATTACAAAAATATGCCTCAACAAACTCACCGCCTTAAATCATAAAAAAACCCACACAATTTTCAAAAAAACAACCCAACCATTTGGCCGTGTCGCAAACCTTGTTGTACCTTTGCGCCCCGACATGAAGCGACAAGTAAACGTTTTTTTATTGAGTCGGTAAGCCGAATAGTGGAATCCAAATTCCACTATTCGGCTTTTTTTTAATAGACATGATGTCTAATACACCAGCACTATGCCACGCGATAATTCAATAAATTCTATTCTCATCATCGGTTCAGGGCCGATTATCATTGGTCAGGCTTGCGAGTTTGATTATTCCGGTTCACAAGCCAGCCGTTCCTTACGCGAAGAAGGAATCAAGGTTGCGCTCATCAATTCCAACCCGGCTACCATTATGACCGATCCGGTCACTGCAGATTATATTTACCTGCGCCCTCTGAATCCCGAAAATATCGAGTGGATACTAAAGGAACACCGCGATAATCCGGATTTACCCACTTTAGATGCCATTTTGCCTACAATGGGCGGCCAAACGGCCCTTAACCTCGCTATCGAATGCGAGAAAATGGGACTTTGGGCCGACTACAATTGCCGGATGATTGGGGTAGATACTGCTGCGATTGAAATTACTGAAAATCGCGAGGAATTTAAAAAACTAGTGGTGGGCATGGGGCTTGGCGTTGCACCTTCGTTTATCGCTAATTCCTATTTGGAAGGTAAAGAAGCCGCACAAAAAATCGGTTTCCCCTTGGTGATTCGCCCATCTTATACTTTAGGTGGTACGGGCGGTGGCTTTGTGATGAAAGAGGACGAATTTGACGAAGCACTCAAACGTGGCCTCAACGCCTCTCCAACGCACGAGGTTTTGGTAGAAAAAGCGGTGCTGGGCTGGAAAGAGTTTGAGTTAGAACTCCT
>JAAFHO010000220.1 GCA_013297575.1 Chitinophagales bacterium | reverse complement strand
ATAAGGTTTTGGTCTTGGTTAAGGAGGGCTAATGGGTATTCCTTTGGCGCAAAAACTACTTTTGAGTGTATGGTTAAATTGTCATTTAGCCGAACAACAATACCGGTATCATCTGGATTTCCCTTGCTGGTCAACCAATAAGCACCATTCCATTCAAAAATATCCTGCCTTGGAAATGGATCAATAAGTCCACCAAATTCGGCGACTATTTGGAAATTCAGGTCTGTTTTATAGAGTTTTTTATCTCCTAATACCAAAAAATGGTTGTCGGTTGTCCTAACTATTTTGGAAATCTGTTCTGGCAAATCGTATGCTTTAACAAAGTCAAAGTTATCGGTGGTTTTAATGACACGGCTGTATGCCCAAGTAACAAAACCAGTATCGATTTTTGTAAATCCTGTAATGTTAAAATCATCAGTACTCGAATTGAGCAATGTCCCATTAGCCGTTACAATTACTCGATTATTTTCATGAGATACCACTAGAGCATTATTATCGGCAGGTAAAAGTGTGATAGGTGACCCTTGATTCGGGTAAAACGAAGGCAAATTTATATCTATCGACCAAATTAAGTCACCTGTGCTGCTTACCCGCACCAAATTGGGAGTTCCCCCCACATCACAAGCATCCCAAGCCACTAAAACCGCAAGATCGTTATTGGGGTAAACCAGTGCGTCAAAAGCAATCAATACAGGACTCTCCTGTACAATTGGCAACTGTTTTTCCCAAAGAATTAATCCATCTTTATCAAGTTTGATTAAATGAGGCACTTCCCCGAGCGACTGAACAATAATCAAGGTAGTGGAGTCGGGCAGCCGAAATACTTTTTTTAAAGACGTAAATGGTCTGTACTGAATAAAATGTTCTGGCAAATTTTGAGCGGGTAATTGCGTGAAAAAGCAGAAAAATAAGCAGAAAATAAGGAATCGTTTTGTCATAAAAGTGAAGATTTTAGAAATGAAGTACAAATTTAATGTTTCTATGTACTTTTGTCAAAGAAAAATATTATAATGCCTAAAATTGGCATAATGGGGTTAATTACGGCGAAAAAAGGGAAGAAGTAGGGATAGGATTGGCCAAAAAACAAAATAATATAATACAAAATAAGTTTAAATTATATATAAATCAAATAAAAAAAACTATACACTCATCATTTTTGTTACTTTTTACAAACAGAGATTAATTTAAGGTGTACCGCTGTTTTGGCCGCCTTGGGGACAAGCATTAGAACACTCTCCTGAAATCTGCTCAAATAACTTACGACACAATAAATTCAAACAATATGACACACCATTTCTTTCTCGCTCTATTATCTTCTGCCTTGCTTGTTGTTAGCGCAGAAGCCCAAACTTTCAAAAAATCATACATCAGTCCAGGCAATGATGAAGCCTTGTGGTTAGAGGTAGGTTCTGACGGCTCTTTCCTGGTAGCGGGCCGTACCACGGGCGGCACTGGAGGTGGATTAGATGCCCTGCTCACCAAATTTGATGCAAGCGGGGAGGTGTTGTGGAGCAAGTCATTTGGCGGCAGCAATCCCGACAATTTTTTGGCAGCGCGATACACTTCGGACGGCGGCTGCTTAGCCGTAGGCCGGTTAAACAATGATTTCTACGCACTGAAATTGGATGGAGACGGCAATGTACAGTGGGAATACGCTTTTGGACCAAGCAGTGTAGCTGATGCCGTCAACTGTCTTGAGGTCGCTGACGGATACCTGGTGAGTGGCGTGGACAGTGGCAATGGATGCATGGTGAAATTGGATTTCAACGGGAATATGGTATGGGTCAAGGTGTACACCCCGTCAGGGGGAAGTCTTTTTGGAGAAATGCTGTCCGGGGCCAACGGCGAATTCCTAGTGGCAAACGCTGCGGCTGGTGGTGGGAGTTTGATTCGCCTGGACGCAGCGGGCAATATCTTGTCGAACACTTTTCTGAACGCCAATTTCAACGAATCGCTCTACTACCTAAGACCGGGCGGCGGCGGGTTTCTTGCCTCCGACGCGTCTTGGTCTTTTTCAGGCAACTCAATCTTGCACCCTTGGCTTGTTCAACTCAACGCACAAGGCGGTTTGGTGTGGTCGAAATACTACCCATTCCCGCAAGGCAACAGTCGTACCATCGCGGAGGTGTGTTCCGACGGAGGCATGGTCTTCACGCCTTATTTTCCAAACAATGACCTGAGCAACGCCTATTTGACAAAAACGGATGCCAATGGTAATGTAACCTGGTGTAAATCTTACACTTACGATGGAAGCGGCAAGGTGCGCCAAGCACGTCAACTGCCCGACGGGGGCTTCATCGTGGCGGGTCAGCGAAGCGGGAGTGGGAGCAATGGGACCGACCTTTTTCTGCTGCGAACAGATGCTAGTGGCAATGTAACGGGCTGTCCTCCGAGTAATTATTCCATCGCGGCACAAATCGGTACGGTTCCGTCCGCCTCCCTCACCTATCCCATCATCACCCCCCCTCAGACAGGCACTTTAGGCTTCTCCGTCACGGTCATGGAGCCTAGCACCTCCACTTTATGCGGCTGCTCCACCTACGCCGGCACCGTCACCAGCGGCTCCGCTACCATTTGCCTGCCCAACCCAGCCCCTGTGCCGCACAACGCCAACCAAGTGCTAGATGCCAACGATTTATTGCGCTACATCCTGTTTTCCAACCCCAACGACACACTCGGCAGCATTGTCGCTACGAGCGCCACGCCTTCGTTTACCTTCAATTCCGCCACGATGCAGACGGGCGTAACTTACTACGCCGCCGCCATCGCAGGTAACAACCTCAACGGCAATGTGGATTTGACCGACCCCTGCCTTGATATTTCCAATGCAACGCAAGTGATGTGGCGCCCCCTACCAACCGTGGTATTTCCCGTTGCCAATCCCAATGTTTGTGTAGGCACCTGCACGACGATAACGGCTATTTTTACAGGTACAGCACCTTTTACCCTCACTTATACTACGCCGGTCTCTGGCACAATGACGCAGGTTTTTTCAGAAAACACAGGCACTTTTCAGGTATGTACACCTACAGGGGCACCGCCGGGAAGTTTGGTAGTGCAGGCGACAAAAGTGGTGGATGCGTGGTGTACCTGCCAATAGATTGTTGGGCTCGGTGACTTATTCACAAAACCACAATCTTTGGCCGTTTTGTATTTATTACCTTGGGAACAATATAAAAAAAGATGTATGAACCTATACGCTCTATTCAAAAAACGTAAAGCAACGCCCCACGAATTGACACCTGTTGAAATACAGCCCCCACCCCCACAAAAAAAACCACCCTGAATACTCAGAGTGGTTTTTTGTATCATAAACCCGCACAAAAGTCAGTGCTACATTTCTTTCAACATTCGTACCGCTTCCACATTACCCAATGCTGCGGCGGCTTCAAAATCATTTTGAAAACCTTTCGCACCCGATTGCTTGAGTACAATACCGCGTTGGAGCAATGCTTCCGATTCCGGGAGCAACTCTACCCCTTCACGGATAGCGATGGATTGATTGATCGCGTTGAGTGCCTCCTTTACCTTACCGATACCCAAAAGTGCTTTGCCCAACAAGTACCAAGCACGGCGGCGGCGGCGGAAATTAGGATTTTCCTTATCAAAATCGCGTTTGAGGTATTGCTCGAGTTCTGGGATGGCCTCGTTGTATTTTTTACAATGTACCAAGCATTCACCTTTTTTCAAACGTGCCAACCAAAAAAGCGGCTGAAGCGCAATAGACCGTTTGAGGGTATGCTCAAAATCTTGGGCAGCCGCTTCCCACTCATTCTTGAGCATCCGTACTTTACCACGACCATAGTGTGGCTCGGGATTGCCAGGATAAATGTCGATACTTTTTGAAAAATCGTATAATGCGTCCTTAAAATTGCCCAATTTGTAATTCACATAGCCACGGCGTTCGTAAGCCAGTGCATGGCGTTGGTATTTATCAATGGCACGGCTCAGCGCAGCAGACGCTTCTTCCATACCGCCATCTTTTTGTACCAGTTCGCAACCCAACCAATATTCGAGTATAGCCCCCTTATCGGTTTTTGGCTCTAAAATAATTTCGGTGACGACACCATTATATATACACCAGCATTGCAATTTACCAACAATGGCAAATTGAACGATCTCGCGCAACATATCCGTAGTACCGCGCCAAGCCTTTTCGGTACCATACAGTACAGAATGCGGCTGTGGCAAGGTGAGTGCATATTCTTCATCCAAAAAAATATCTTCGCCTTTGAACAAGATATCCGATTTGAAATAGGTCTCCAACCGCGTATTCCACTGTTTCGTCACCATTTCATAGGTGCGCGTATTGCCAAACTCCAGACGACCTTTAAAGATCATCTTAAGTGGTGGAGTGGTATTTATCATGTTCGGTACTTGTGCCATAAAAACCTGCTATTTATTTATATGCTGAATGCGAATTTTTTAATTGCTATTACAAAACTTTAAACGTCCTAACGAATAATTAGGACACAAAAGCCACGTCACCATAGTGTCATCTCTCCTAAAAGGTTAGAATTAAGCGCAAAAAAACCCAATGCGCTACATGCACCTTCAAAAAAAGGACTAATGTGCGATACGTTATTGGTTGCTTAAAATGAATTAAGCAACGGATTAAAAACTAACAAAATTTAATAATAATTAGTGCCTCGAATGGAAAGAAATATCCAATACCTAACGAAAATTCCGAGTACACCCTTCCTTCACCTTTGCCGACTACAAAGATAGCGCAATTCCCCAAAGTTAACCAAATAAAAAGTTCACTATTTTTTATATTTTTTATTATCCAGATAATTTAAAACAAATACTGTTGCAATGGCATTCAAAAAAGACTAATAAACCAAATATTGTTTTAAAACAACGATTGCCCCTCCTCCCCTACCCCTCCCATAAAAGTTTTCAAAAGCATAGGGCTTCGTTTTCGGCACAAGATTTGCCTAAAGAAATCCGCGTAAGTAACCTTGAAAATTTTAAGCGGTTTAATCGTACACGGGCAACCCAATAGAATAAAACCACGTCATTAATCCGCCAACTATTTTAATTGATTTTTTCAACTCCTTCTATTTATTGAACCGCTAGGCTGTTTAGGCAGCACTTGGTGTGTTTAATACCTTAGAATTTATCGAAAAAATCATGTTCACTTTTATTTGGATCACCTGCTTTTGATGATGACTAAGAAGCGTTCTTTGCTTTTGCTCGTTACCTCCTCTGCGCTGGCCGCGCTTTTTGCTTTTACTTTCCCCAATCCGGTAAGTAAACAGGTAATGACTATTTTTTTCCCGGATGAATCGCCTGCGATTGCTCCTAATCTGCTCAATGATGAGCCAGCCGAACCCGTTGTACCTGTCAACTGGGGCAAAACTTTTGTTGCTGCTCCTACAGACACACTCGATCCATTAGAAGATCGATTCGACGATTTCCTCAATTCGCCAACCAACAATATGATCGATCTGAAAGATCCTTCTATTGTGATCGAAACCGTTGAGTATGACCCAGTTACAGGTATGTACATCATTACCGAAAAAATTGGGGACGACTATTTCCGGCCTTCCAACTATATGACTTTTGAAGAGTACCAAAAGTACCGCGACCGCAAACAGCAACGCGAATATTTCGACCGCTTGCAAGGCGTTTCGGATGGCTCCAAAAAAAGAAAAGGCTTGGTGGATCCTATTGCTAAATTTAATATTCGCACTTCGCTGATCGAACGCCTTTTTGGTGGCACAGAAGTGGATATCAAACCACAGGGTAATATCAACCTTACTTTTGGTGTCAAACACGAACGCCGCGAAAACCCAATCCTGCCTATTCGCTTGCAAAGGGTCACTAATTTTGACTTCGACATGGATATTAACATGAGCGCGCAGGGCAAAATTGGTGAAAAACTAAACCTTAATTTTAACTATAATACGCAGGCTACTTTTGATTTTGATAATCAAATGAAACTGCACTACGACCCAAAAAATTTCTCCGAAGACGAAATTCTGCAAAATATCGAAGCCGGTAATGTATCCTTTCCTTTGCGTTCTACCCTTATTAAAGGTGCCGCCAATTTGTTTGGTGTAAAAACAGAACTCAAGTTTGGACACTTAAAAACGACATTGCTGGCCAGCCAACAACGCTCTCGCCAACAAGGTATTACGCTCCAAGGCGGTGCGCAGGTACAACAATATGCAGTTCCGATCGACGATTATGACGAAAATCGCCACTTTTTTGTAAGCCAATGGAACCGCAACAATTTTGAACCAGCCATGAAATGCTTGCCGGTGCCGCTATCCTTGTTTAATATTACACGGATGGAAGTATGGGTTACTTCTCAGCAGAACTTTACGCCCGGGCAAAATACACCTGCTACACGCCAGATTGTTTGTATCACCGATTTGGCCGAACCACGCCCGTTTTTGGATGGATTCAATGACGTAGATTCTACTATTGCTATTCCCAATTTTTCAATCGTTAACCCTCCTAAACAAGACATCAAAGGCATTCCTTTGCCCACCAATGAAAACAACCAAATCTACAGGGAAATACTAGACAATAACGACCTGCTGCGCCGAGATGCAAATGTTATCAACGGACTGAAGAGTTTAGGTATGGTGCAAATACGCGACTTTGAAAAAGCGAGGGCGACACAATTGATTTCAGGTTCAGAATATACTTTCAACGAGCAGCTTGGCTTTCTAAGTATCAACCGAAATATACAACCAGATGACATTGTGGGTGTGGCTTTGGAATATACTTATAACGGTATTGCCTATAAAATAGGTGAATTTGGTGGTGATATACCTCCTGGTGACTCCTTGAACCAAGACGTTATCTTTTTGAAAATGCTCAAAAGTACTTCTCCTAATGTGAGGTACCCGATTTGGGATTTGATGATGAAAAACGTGTATGCAGTGGGTGCTGTAAATGTGGATCCACAGGAGTTCTTATTCGATATTTTTTACGAAGATCCAGGTAAAGGACAAAAACGCTTTTTGGACAATCCCGCCTTTATGCCCGTTGGCCTCCGCAATAAGCCTTTGATTCAGATTTTCAACCTCGATAACCTCAACCGCCAAGGTGACCCTGGTGCCGATGGTATCTTCGATTTTGTGCCTGGGCTTACCGTGAACGCCCGTTCAGGACGGATCATGTTCCCTGTTTTGGAGCCTTTTGGCGATAATTTATACCAAAAAATAAAAGCCGCCGACCCCGATTTTAACGCTGTAAAAGATTCTTTACTGCGCAAGCAACTGTTGTATTACCAATTGTACGACTCTACCTTGTTCCGCGCTCGTGAGTTCCAGCAACTCAACCGCTTTACGCTACGTGGTTCGTACAAATCCAGCACCAATTCTGAAATTTCACTGGGTACGTTTAACCTACCGCCCGGTTCGGTACGTGTAAGTGGTGGTGGCCGTCAATTGATAGAAGGACAAGATTATACCATTGATTATAATATCGGTAAAGTGCGTATCCTCAATGAGTCCATCTTGCAATCGGGGCAAAATATCAATGTCTCGTTTGAGGACAATACGCTATTTGGTTTTAACGCCCGCACTATGTTGGCCGCTCGTTTTGACTACGAATTTAGCAAACACCTGACATTAGGAGGTACATTTATGAACCTGTTTGAACGGCCATTGACCCAAAAAGTAAACTTTGGCGACGACCCGATCAATAATAAGGTATATGGCCTAGATTTTAACTATACCAAAGATGCACCTTGGGTGACCCGTTTGGTGGACAAACTGCCTTTCTATAGCACCAAAGCAGAATCTAGCATCACTGCCGCTGCGGAATTGGCAGCCCTAAAACCGGGCTATAATCGCGCCATTAACCAAGGTAACGAAAAAGGCGGTATCGTATATATCGACGATTTTGAGGGCAGTACCTCTAATATTCCTTTATCATTCCCTGCCAACAGCTGGATGATTGCCTCTGTACCACAAGGCGATCCTAATAGTGGTAACGATAACTTATTCCCCGAAAACAGTTCAGCATTGTCTTCCGGGTTCGATTCCTTGGCGTTAGGTGCCAACCGAGCACGGTTGTCTTGGTATATTGCCGATCCGAGTGCTTTGGATAATGGTGGTACGGTGAAGGACAATGAGAATCCTTATACCCGACTATTCCGTTTTCAGGATATATTCCCCAATCGTCAATTGTCGCCATTGGAACAATCTACGTTAAGGCCATTGGATATTACCTTATACCCGAACGAGCGCGGCCCGTATAACTACGATATTCCTTCAGGTTATCCTGGTGTTACGAGTGGTCTTACAACTGAGGGATTATTGAATAAACCAGAGACCCGTTGGGGTGGATTTATGCGCGGGATCAATAATAGTAGCAACGATTTTGAGGCTCAAAACGTCGAATTTATTGAGTTTTGGAT
>JAAFHO010000222.1 GCA_013297575.1 Chitinophagales bacterium | reverse complement strand
AGTATAGACCACATTAAAGATATTACCCGCAATAGCACTCACTTTTAAGTTGGCACCGATTTTATAAGAAGTGCGCAAATCGACAACCGTAAATCCTTTATTGTTTTTGTCTCTAAATGATTTGATACCGGGCAAAAACACCTCAAATACGCGATCAATGGCTTGCATGTTGCTATTGTATTGAACCGATACGCCCATCCCAAATTTGCCCAAGGTATATTCAGAATCCCATTTAAAGGTATTGCGGAAACGGTATTTAAGCACATTGTTCAGCGTATCTGACGACCCCCAATAACGCGTAATATCGCCCAGTGAAGTATAACCTGCATTGCGGTCAAAACGCTTGTATTTTGGATTAATACCCGTAAAACCGGCCAACAAAAATAAGGTACCTGGTCCTAATTTACCTTGCCCCATTACAGATACTTCGCCTCCGGTAATCCGTGTATTACCTTGGTTTTGCGATTGGAACACTGCAGTGAAACCGTTTGGGCCACCTGGCTCAGTCCGTGCAAAAACAAATTCCATCATATTGGTATATTCTTGCACAAATGCTGCTACATCAACAAAGCCTTGCCATTCGCCCAATTTAAAACCTTGCTTAAGCCCAAGTTCGGCAGACCAACCTGTTTCTGAAATGAGTTTGCCATTGGGTTCTACGGAATTGCCACTGAATGAAGTATTCACAAATTTTTCTGCAATGGTAGGGTAGCGGTAACCTTGTCCCCAAGAAGAACGCAGATAAGTTGCCTGTCCAATACGGTAATTGGCTCCTATCCGAAATACTGGTTTGGCCTCTAGCGTTTTACCGCCGGGTATGGTATCAAATTTGCCATTGAGGAGTGGAATGAGTTCGGGACTGCGCAGCAAATTTTGTTCCCAACGCACACCTCCAGAAATATTGAGTCGATCTATCGGTTTATAGTCAAATTGGGCATATCCTGCCAAATTTCGCGTATCGTATTTGGAATTACCATAAATCTGCGCATTTACATGGGTAAAAATACCCACTGCTCCAGCAGTAACAACAAGGCCAATACTCGATATTTGACGTTGAAACTGGTATTCTCCATAATACATCTGACTATTGTTACTTTGATTGCCATCGTTATTATTACGGATATAGAAATAGCGCGTCAAAATTTTATGGCGATTACCCGATTTATCAAAATATTGTAAAGAAGGATCGATCAAGAAACGCAAACGGCCTTTTGTTTTAGAAATAGCGCCGTTGCCGGGTAAATACATACCTGTGGAATCATCAGCCCAAGTGAAAAAACTGCCGCTACGGCCTAAATTAAAATTGGTATTGAGGCCAATCGAAAGCCGATCATTGACGCGGTAACGGAAATTAGGCGTTACGCGGACATACCTCGAATAGTGGTCTTTATTATAAGAATCGCGATATAGCCCATAAGAACCGAGTACAAAATCCAGTTTTCCCATTTTACGGCGGTGCGCAAAACTAACCCCTGTCTCTACTGGTTGCTGGATCGAAGAGGAATCATTGCCCCACCATTGGCGGCGTTCATCTGCTGGGCCATCCCAGGTTCTTCCAAAAATCGCAATATTAGTTTCAGGCTTATCTTTGGCGTAACCTGTCCTCAAATTGATAATACCATTCATGGCCGAAGAACCGTACAAAGCAGAAGCAGCACCTTTTACTATTTCGATTTGCGCTACATTTTCCACCGGAAAATCGTCCCAATTGGGCAGTCCAGCATCGGGTTGAAGGGCGGGAATATCGTCCACAAGCATCAGTACACGTGTACCTGCACCATAAGAAAAACCTGCGCCTCCACGGATATTGGCTTGTCCATCAATGATATTTACCCCAGGGACTTTTACCAATACCTCATCGACAGAGGTGCTATTGACACTTTCGAGCAAACGGGGTTTGAGTACTTCCATCGAAACGGTGACTTCGCCCAAGGGTTTTTCAAATTTGCCAGCGGTAACAGTCGCTTGTTGGAGTAAATTATCCGAATTACTCAGTTGTATATCAAAGACTTGTGTTTCCCCTGCCGCCAAACGCACCGTAGTTGTACGCGATTCGTAACCTGTATAAGAAACCGTAATTTGGTGGGCTCCAGCACTCAGAACAAGGGAATATTGACCATTTAAGTCAGTAGAACTGCCCTTTTCACCCGATCGTACTGTAACACCAGGTAGTGCTTCACCTGTTGCCGCTTCGGTGATCGTACCTTTTAAAGTCGCTTGTTGTGCAGTGAGTAAAAAGGGTAAAAAGTAAATAAAACAAAATAAGGTTTTGAATGGGAGGGTAAATTTAGTGATCATAGTATGGTGCGTTATAAGTAGTATTTTTGGCAATTAAACGGTGTAAATGTAGCAATTTTTTGAATAATCACTGCTTTGGGGTAATTATTCGACAGCGTTTCCTTATAGAAGGTGCAGCGCACCGTAATATTTGTAGCAATGATAAGATATCCGCGTTTTGAAGGTGCAGCGCACCGCAATATTTAATTTAATGTCACGGTGCGCTGCACCTTTAACCTTGATTTCGCCTGTTTTTCTACAAATATTACGGTGCGCTGCACCTGAATTTTTTGTAAGAAAGCCTATATTTCTCAAGGGTGTTTTTCCAAAAAATGAAAAAACAACGTTTTTATTTTTTTTTAACTCAAACATGCTCTGCATACCTCAAGGGCGCGTTCCCGCTCACTTGTATGATCTTGAGCAGCATACATCACCTGCTCACAGGTACGCAAAGCCCATTCCATGTCCTGTACTTGTGTGGAGGAATAGCCTTTTTGCGTCATCCAATGTATGATGGTTGGTGGTGCTACTTGTACAACGGGCATTCCGGCTTTTGTAGCAAAAACATCTTTTATTTTTTGGTACAAAAGGGCATAAAATGTTTTTTGATCCGTGCCATCGTACAGTTTTTCCTCTAATATTGACCAATTATCATTATTGGTAGTTGTGTAAACGGGCGGCGGTGGCACAACGGGTGCTGGCGGTGGCATAATGGGCTGTGGTGGCGCAGGATTTGGGATTTCTAAAGGCTTAGGTTGCCATCTGTCATGTTGTTCAATGGCGAAATGATCCTGCCGAACAATCGGCTTTTCTTCCTTCTCCTCTTCTACTACTGCGGCTTCATGCTGTTCTTTTGCTTTCTTTTTTCGTGTTAATAGGAAATAGATGAGCCCCAATATTCCCGCTGTAATCAATGCTATCGCGCCAATGCCTTTTGGACTGGACCAAAAAGAGTTCGTATTTTGCAATGGGGTCGTTAGCAGGTGTGTATTGCCTCCAATACCATTGCCTACTTTCAATCGGATTGGTTTTTGCCAGGTAACGTATTTATTGCTATCGGGGTCAAACCATACAAAAGTAGGTGTACAAGTATAATCTCCAGCGGCTTTGGCCGAAAAAGTATATTCAATTGATTGAGTATGAATCACTTCTTGGCCATTTTCAAAAGTGTCTTCTCCTTTAATAGCAGGTTCAAAAGTCTCCAATCCATCGGGCGCAGGAATGACGGGTGGTGCAAATAATTGAGGATTACTATTGCCGCGCACCTCCAAATTAACCACCAACGCCTCACCTAATCCGATACTATCTTGTGTTTCCTGCATGTCCACTTGGTAGTTGCCAACCAATCCTGTAAATCCTGCGGGCGATGGTTGGGGTAGTGGTTTTACGTTTAAATTGACCGCCTGTCCTTTCAAACTCACTATTTGCCGCGGTGCGAGGATATTATTGCTGGCAACAGCGGTGCGTATTTCTGCTGGGCTTAGGGTGACCGTGCCAGCAGTTTCAGGGAAAAAGGAAGCGGCATAAATCGCTTGTTTCACATACCGTTGGCCGCCTACGAATTCCTCCGTTTGCGGGCTATCATATTTCTCCATTTCTTTCAAACTCCCTTGCGAGGGTTTCGGTACACTCACCATATCAATGCCTGATAGATTAATCTGGGTATAGATATTTACCGTACAGATGATCTGTTGACCGGGATACACATTGGTAGTGTTCAACTCTGTGGTCACAAAAACCTTTGGATCTGCGCCCGCAGGCAACTGGTTCGGCGACGAGCCTCCATTGCGCACTGCCCCTGCAATTACCTTGATTTTGAGTGGATTAGAGATATAGGTTTTCCCATTTACAACAACTTTAGCCTCTGGTATGGTATAATCACCTGCCGCTGGAGCAATCAAATTGAATGTCCAGGTATGTTGTCCCTGCACATCGCCATTGATAATTTGCATGCCTGATACTTCTTGCATACCGCCTGCGCGGAAGCCACCAAAATCGGGTTCGCGCAATGTACCGCCCACGCTACCAACTAATTTGAAACTAACTTGTAATGAACCGCCTGTTGCGACTTCTTTTTTGGAGGTGGTGGCTTGAAAAATAATTTTGCCACCTTGTGCCGATCCCTCAAAGGGCATAAATAACAAAAGACATACCGCAACGGCTAGTAAGCATTGCGGTATGTCTTTTATTTGGTAACACTTAAAAAATGACTGATATTTCACGCGTCTAGTCTATGTTTAAACAGACTGCAAAATTACAGAAACCCTCTTAATTCTTTACTATTTTTCTCGTTAATTGACCATTTTCGGTCTGCACTTGGAAAAAATATGTGCCTGATGGCCATTGACGTATGTCTTCGGTATAATTGATACGCTGACCTTCCACCTTCTTTTGGGACATAACCTTGCCCAACACATCCGTCATGCTGAGTATTACCTTATAACTTTTATCAAATTCTAAGGCAACCAAAAGCAAGCCGTCATTGGGATTGGGCGATAAGTTAAAGGTTTTCAGTTCTGGCAAATCATTGACTGAAACTAATACATCCTCAGCAGCCTCTATAAAGCAATCTGGGAAAAAAGTATATCGCAAGGTATATGTACCTGATTGTGTGGGCGTATAACTGGATAAATTGGCATCCGGGATGGGAACTCCATTAAAATACCATTGATAAGGCCCTGTAGAATTGAGTGGCGAATTATCGTCGGAAAGCACTCCATTGTTGTAACTTATACTAGGGCCTACAATGTTAAGAAAAGATACAGGTTGTACAACTGACAAAGGAGATGTGCAGCCTGTTGCTGGATCAGTCCACCGCACTGAAAAATCACCTCCAACATTCTCGATCATAATATTGGCTCCAGTTTCATTAGGAATCAGAATACCGTCTCTAAACCATTGATAAGTGTAATTATTACCCACCTGCTGCGGTGCCGTTAGTATGACCATAGTCGTATTAAAGCAGTTCATTGCTGTACCTGAAAGGAAACTAATCACAGGCGTATCTATCGGCTGCTGTACATTCAGCGTAAACGTGTCTATCTGTACACATTGGTTGCCATCCTTTACGGTTACGGTATAAGTACCCGGTGCCAAATCATCATAAGTGGCCGTATTTCCGCCGCCTGTCCAAGTATAACTGTATGGTGCAATACCATTTGTGGTAGTGAGCGAAATACTGCCCGTGTTGACACCTGCACAAGACTCCATCACCACGCCACTCACTTTGAAGGCGCTACACAATTCCTTAATACGCTGTATTTTTCCTGTGGAGTGTGCTGCAACATACAATTCACCTTTGTAATCTTCTCCAAATGAACTGTATTCATAAGCCGTCAAATTGGCCAAAACACTGGTCGTAAAAGTGCCGTTGCTATTGGGTACGCTCCGCCAAAAGCGACCTGAGCAATAATCTGCAAAAATATACTGGCCGTACATAGCAGGGTATTTTGAGCCTCGATACACAAAACCGCCAGTTACAGAGCAGCCATTTACCGATGCATGGCTATATTCATAGATGGGTTTGGTCATAACGGAATCGGGGAGACAGCCGCTGGTAGTATAGGCATGTGTTCCTTCGTAACAACGCCATCCGTAATTGCGCCCGCCTTTATTGGCTGGTTCAAAATCAATTTCTTCCCATTCATTTTGTCCCACATCGCCCATCCACATATCGCCCGTGAGGCGGTCGAATGAAAAACGCCATACATTTCGTAGGCCAATTGACCAAATTTCTGGATAATAAGCGGTTTGTCCGACAAAAGGATTATCCGCAGGTACTTTATAGTAAGGTATGGTATCCAAGTTTACATCTATGCGCAGCATTTTACCTAGATAAGTGGCTTTTTTCTGGCCATTATTCTGTGGGTCGCCGCCAGATCCTCCATCACCGAGGGAAGTGTAAAGGTAACCGTCTGCTCCAAATTTTGTACCACCGCCATTGTGATTAGAATAAGGTTGGTCGATTTCAAGGAGTATTTTTTCGCTGTTTGGATCGGCAATAAATGGGGTGCTTCCTAATTGTGCCGTAAATCGAGAAATACGGGTATCGCCATTGTTTTGGGAATAATTGACAAAAAACCAGCCGTTTTGAGCAAAATTTGGATGGAATGCTAAGCCTAACAACCCCTGCTCGTTGCCGTTGGAATTGATGCGTGCATCAATGTCTAAGAAGGGTTGGTTCTGTTTGTTGCCAAGGCTGTCTAAAATGGTAATGATACCTCTTTGTTCCACAATGAACAAACGACTATCACCACAATGGGCAATGTCAACGGGTTTGTTAAAGCCTGTTGCAAAATTTTCTAATTGAATCTTGACTTGTGCGGATAGCAGGGCTGTGTGCAAAATTAGCGTAAAAAATACGGCTATTTTGCATAAATGTGTAGTTTTTTGCATTGCTCAGAAAACGTTTTATTGAAAATGAAAATTTATATACCAATAAACACTTGGTACTCTATAAAATAAATTTTTTATATTTTTAGGGTGTACTCGACCCAGGATGGGTCAAATGTTTTTAGAGCAATGGGGCTGTATGACATTCGACCCCGACAGGGTCGCACGCATATTGAAACCACGATTTTGCTATAAACATTTGACCCATTCTGGGTCAGTCAACCGTTACAAATATGCTAAAAATAGAGACTTTAAACTCTAAAAAAACTTATTTTTATCTTGTAATGGTACACCCGACCTAGAATGGGGCAAATGTTATATGGCAATGTGGCTGTGTGACATTCGACCCCAATACGTTTTTTTATCGTATAATCAATTTTTCACGCTCTGGCCCCGTCGAAATCATCGAAATAGGTATTCCTAGGTACTCTTCTAAGAAATTGAGGTATTGCTTCGCTGTTTCGGGCAATGCCTCAAATGTAGTATTTTTATCGTATAATCAATTTTTCACGCTCTGGCCCCGTCGAAATCATCGAAATAGGTATTCCTAGGTACTCTTCTAAGAAATTGAGGTATTGCTTCGCTGTTTCGGGCAATGCCTCAAATGTAGTAGCATCGTCTAATCCAATATTCCACCCTTCAAATTCTTCGTAAATGGTTGCTATTTCGGTATTGCAAAGGTCATAAGGAAGTTCCGTGTGTGCAAGTCCGTCGTATTGATATTTGGTCGCTGCGCTGATTCTGGCAAAAGTATTGAGTACGTCAATCTTTGTCATACAGATTTCAGTAGTGCCCGTCAGCAATATGGTGTATTTTAATTGTGGTAAATCAATCCAGCCGCATCGGCGTGCACGGCCTGTGGTCGAACCAAATTCAAAACCTTCTTGTCGCAGTTTTTCTCCTGTTTCGTTGTCCAGTTCCGATGGAAACGGCCCTCCACCTACACGGGTACAATACGCTTTGGTTATCCCGATAACTCGACCAATGGTTTGTGGTGCTACGCCTAAGCCCGTACACACGCCCGCTGTAATCGTATTGGAAGATGTTACATAAGGGTAAGTCCCAAAATCTATATCAAGCATGGCACCTTGCGCACCTTCTGCCAGTACACGCTTACCGGCCGATAATGCTTCGTCAATATAATATTCACTATTAATAAAAGGCAATTCGCGCAGTTTCTCTAGCGATTCAAACCAACGTTTTTCTTCTCCTTCGAGATCAAAATCAATGGGATCATATATTTTTAATAACTGCAAGTGCTTGACCTTTAGGGCATTATACTGTTCCATAAAATTTGCCGCATTTACATCACCGATACGCAAACCATTGCGGCCGGTTTTGTCCATATATGTGGGACCAATCCCTTTTAATGTAGAACCAATTTTAGCCTTGCCTTTTTGCGCTTCACTTGCGGCATCTAGCCAGCGGTGTGTTGGAAGGATTAAATGGGCCTTGCGGGAAATAAGTAGCCTTTTTTTGAAGTCAACATTAATGTCCTCCAACGATTGCAGTTCGCGTGCAAAAACGACGGGGTCTAATACCACGCCATTACCGATAATATTGATCAAATGTGACCGAAAAATACCTGATGGAACCGTGTGTAAAACGTATTTTTGCCCCCCAAATTTAAGTGTATGACCTGCA
>JAAFHO010000216.1 GCA_013297575.1 Chitinophagales bacterium | reverse complement strand
AAGGGCTTTTGCATACCTTTTTGAGGAAAGCAGATTTGAGGATGTAAAATTACGTCGTATTTTGTCGGATTTTTATACCCAGTTAGAGCAGTTTATCGTCTATGAAAGCACCCAAAAAGAGCAGATAAAAAATACAATTACCCTAAGCAAACAATTACGCGCACGGCAATTACCTATTGCAGCAAAAGAGCGCATCCATGCTGCACAAGCATCTATCGTGTCTCAAAAAGAAAAAGATGCCCAATTTCATTTGGATGCTTATTGGATACAAGAAGAACAATTAACACAGAATCCTTCCAGAGATGTAGTGCTTAATTTGCAAGAAGTAACGAACGAATTGACCTATTTTTTTGTGGCTGAAATGTTGCGCAACGCCTGCATCGCATTCAGCCATAAAGCGATTTTCAAAACAGATTATAACCTGCCCTATTTAGAAAACATACTATCCGATTGTGCCGCAGGAAAATACGATCATATTCAAGTGATTCGGCTTTATCACCACATTGCGAGATGCTTATCAGAGCCAAAAGCAGAAAAAGACTTTGAGGCATTGAAAGCACTATTGCCCACACTTAGTAAATGGTTGCACTCCGCCGAAGTGCGCAATGTGCTTTTACATTGTATTAATTATGGTATCCGGCGATTGAACCAAGAAGGCCCGTCTTTTATACCAGAGGTGTTTATTTTGTATAAAATGGGTTTAAAAGAAGGTATTTTTATAGAGCATCAACTCATTAGCCGGTTTACTTATAAAAATATTGTTGCGGCGGCTTTGGCGTTGGGCGAATACGAATGGACAACAGAATTTATTCGTGATTTTTCAACGTTTTTAGATCCTTTATACCGAAAATCCTATGAAAATTTTTGTACGGCTAAACTACTTTACCTCACCGATCACAAAGCGGAAGCACAAAGCATTTTGATCCATCTTGATTCCGATGATATATTCCTCAGTTTGGACACCCGTGTACTATTGCTCAAAATCTATTTTGATATGGCAGCATGGCGGCTATTGATTGGGTTTTTAAATAGTTTTGAACACTTTGTAAAACGCAAGAAGCAATTATCTTATCATGCACCCAATTATTTGAATATCATCCATTTTACGAGCCGCTTAGCACAGCACTGCGATGGCAAACGATTACTTTCGCTGGAGGAACTTGCTCATTTGGAAGCGCAAATTTTAGCATCAAAACCACTAACAGAACGGGACTGGTTATTGCAGCGATTGGCAGCCTGTACCACTTAAAAACATAGCAATTAAGACATAAATCCAAGCAAAACTAAAGCAAAATTTGTGTCAAATTCAAAAATATTGGATTAAGGCTTAATTGTTTTCCGATACAATTTCACTTTAAAATATCCACTATCCATCTGCGACATTCCGCCCGCTCCCGAAAGTAATAACCCTGAAAAACGCCCTGAAATGGTGTCGTTTTGGTAGCGATCTATGGCTATAAACAAATCATCACTAATGGAATCTGAAACACCTGTATAATTCAAACTATCGGTTGTGCTGAACTCCAAACCTCCCCAAGTAAAGTTTTTTAATTGAATTACGGCATGAGCAGGCGTATAAGGGTACTCTCCATTGGTTTCATCAAATTCAAATCCTAGTGCAGCGCCAATATTAGGCGACAGCGCGTCGTCTTGACGGATAATTTCTACATAATTTGAGGAGGTATAATAACAGTTGGAAAGGGTGTCTAAGGAAGATTTTGAAACGCCACCTCTTTGAGAGAACCCGTTTCTAGAAAGTCTGATTTGGGCAGAAAGGCAATATTTTTTTCCACCAAAGTAAAACATTATACCCGTATTTGACGTATTTAGAGGTGTATTTGTGGCAAATCCACAAATTACGATAAAAATCAATCCAAACCATATTATCAATCTATTCATTTTTCGTTACTTTGTGCCATTATTTTGTTTTTCAACGGCACAAAGGTCTAAACTTTGTTTCTTTTAATTTATCCATGAGAAGATTACTTTTTTTAACATTTACCACGCTGATTACTTTTTCTTGCACTAAAAAAACCGAACCGAACGATGAAAATCAACTTATTTTTAAATTTAAGTTTGATGCAAACCAATCTAGGCTGAATAACCTAGGGCAACCCGCCACTATTGAACAAGGGCATGCTACCCAAACCCCCACTTTTAACGAAATGAGCGTGCATTATATTGAACTCGCTCCAAATGAAAACACCCTACTCGGAAAGGGCGCGATTGTGTATAAATCAGTTGAAACCAATGCGGGCGGTACAACAGCAATAGACTTTAATCGTTCGGAAAAAGCAGGTAACACCGAAGAATTTGTCCGAATTTCGGTAAAAGGCATTCCACCAGGCACTTACAATTGGGTGCGTGCTAGCGTTGCCTATCAAAACTACGATATCAAATTTAATTTGATGGACTTGCCAGTCATTGGCAACCTACCCAACCAAACCGGTAGGGTTATCTCTTTCATCGGTTATAATACCTATATTAAAGATATCACGCCTCGAACAAAATTACTTACTGTAAATGGCAATAGGACGCAGGGCTTTTGGGCATTCGAAACTAATTTAAGTACACCATACGAAGAGTACAATAAGGTGTATTTTGGACAAGCACCTAGCGGCGCAACAACCGTAGTAAATCCGTTATTTAATACAAGCCCCATTCCTGCAGGATCTTGCGTTGTGACTGGAAAACTAGTAGAACCACTGATTATAACAGGTGAAGAGCAGGAAGATATCACTGTTTTATTGAGTTTTTCAATCAATAATAGCCTAGAATGGATAGATGATAATGATAATCACGAACTTGATTTTTATGGAAATCCGACTAAACCTAACGAAAGGATCGTCGATATGGGTATTCGTGGATTAGAAGCAAGCATCAAAAAATGATTTCAACTTTAAATTGTAAAGGCCAAATACTAGACCTATCCACACCTGTGGTAATGGGGATATTAAACACAACTCCTGATTCCTTTTATGATGGAGGGCTTTATAATTCGGTAGAAAAAGCATTGGAACAAGCTGAAAAAATGATACAAGAAGGCGCTACCATACTTGATATTGGTGGCGCATCTTCTCGGCCTAATGCCGTTATCGTATCCGAAGCAGAAGAACTTAGCCGTACAATTCCAGTCATTACAGCCATCCATCAAAAATGGCCCAAACAAATTATCTCGATTGATACTTGGCGTGCATCTGTGGCACGTGAGGCGGTAGCAAATGGCGCGTCTATTATCAATGATATTTCTGGTGGAAGTATGGATCCGCACATGTTCCAAACGGTAGCCGACTGTCAAGTTCCGTATATACTCATGCATATACAAGGAACGCCACAGGATATGCAAGGAACACCGCATTATGATGATATTATTACCGAAATATTGGATTATTTTATTGAAAAAGTAGGTCAATTAAGAGCATTAGGGGTGAAAGATATTGTACTAGACCCGGGTTTTGGTTTTGGCAAAACCATTAAGCACAATTATACCCTGTTCCGGTCTATGGATCAATTTTCCCTTGTACTGAATTTGCCACTATTGGTTGGCATTTCCCGTAAGTCAATGATTTACAAACTATTAGAAACAAGTAGTGCAGATACATTATCAGCCACCTGCGCATTAAATGCATTAGCGCTAGAACGCGGCGTAAGCATCCTTCGGGTGCATGATGTTAAACCCGCTATAGATGTTATTAAGATTTGGCAGGCTTATTCGTTATAAAAAACATAAAAAAGCGCATTGTCATAACGGATCGAAAGTACTTTCCGTTTATGCACCCGAATCATCGTTCACGACGAATTTTTATTATGAAAGCTACAAAAAGTATTTTATTGCTACTCGCAATACTCACCACATATACCATGCAAGCCCAAACTTATAACACCGCAGCAGGTGTTCGATTAGGGGGTGGTCTTGACCTCACTTTTCAACAATATATAAAGAATCACTGGACGGTAGAGGGTATATTACATACTAACTTATTGTCAAAAAATACGGGCATTTCTGTTTTGGCTGAAAAGCACCACAAGGTATTGGTTCGTAATTTTGGTGTATATTATGGTGCAGGCGCACACTATTATGCCCGAAAAGACGAGAACCGGATTGAGCCTACCGTAATCACCAAAAATGTATATGGCCTTTCTGGTATAGCGGGCGCAGAAGTATCTTTGGGGCGTTTGAATTTTGCGGTGGATGTAAAACCTGAAATACATTTGGCGGGCGATCAAGTACACCCCATTGAATGGAATCCGATTGCCCTATCTATCCGCTACATCATTGATAAGCGAGAGCGAAGAAAAGTAAAAGACTGGAAGGTTTGGGATAAAATAAGGAACTAAAATTAGTTAAGTATTTGGTATTTTAAAAACGTAGAATACAACTGTTTTTTATTTAAACAGTGTATTCTACGTTAAATTCATCTATAAAAGCCCTATTTTTTTCCCAATAAGGCAAACATATTCTTCTTATAGGCTTCTACTCCCGGCTGGTCAAAAGGATTTACGCCTAATAAATAGCCACTTATTCCGCAAGCGCGTTCAAAAAAGTAAAACAAAGCACCCAAGTGGTACGGTGTTGCTTCTGGTAGTCGAATAATTAGATTGGGTACTCCCCCATCATTATGCGCCATTAGCGTACCCTGAGCGGCTTTTTTATTTACATAATCTAGTGTTTTGCCAGCAAGATAATTCAGTCCATCTAGGTCATCTTCGGTAGCTGTGATCGTCATATCCAATTCTGGCCGTTCTATCTCAACCAAAGTCTCAAACAAATGCCGTTTTCCGTCCTGAATATATTGCCCCAGCGAGTGCAGATCTGATGTAAAATCAGCGGATGCCGTAAAGATACCTTTTTGGTCTTTGCCTTCGCTTTCGCCAAACAATTGTTTCCACCACTCTGCGATATAATGCAAGCGAGGTTCGTAATTGATGAGCATTTCAATATCTTTACCTTTGCGGTGTAAAATATTACGCACGGCAACATACTGCAGGCAATCATTACTGCCCAAATCATCATTAGAAAAACGCCGACGGGCATCTGCTGCGCCTTGGAGTAAGGCATCTGTATCAAAACCCGCAGCGGCTATAGGCAAAAGTCCAACGGCGGTGAGTACCGAAAATCGGCCACCTACATTATCAGGTACTACAAATGTTTCATAATTTTCCTGCGTAGCAAGCGTTTTTAATGCACCCTTTCGCTCATCTGTAGTAGCATAAATGCGTTCTGATGCGCCTTTTTTTCCGTATTTTTGTTCTAATAATCCCTTAAAAACGCGGAAAGCAATGGCAGGTTCCGTCGTTGTTCCAGATTTAGAGATGACATTTACCGAAAAATCGCGATCGCCTATCAGTTGAATTAAGTGCGTAAGGTAAGTGCCGCTTATATTCGTACCTGCAAAGTAAATTTCTGGTTTTTCTATCTGATTGCGAAAAGAGTGACCACAAAATTCGAGCGCTGCTTTGGCGCCCAAATAAGAACCACCAATACCAATTACAACTAATACGGCACTGTCGTTTCTAATCTTGGCGGCGGCGGCTTTGATACGCGCATATTCCGATTTATCATAGTTTTCAGGGAGATCAATCCAACCTAAAAATTCATTTCCTGGGCCGGTTCTGCTATCCAACAATGCTGCGGCACATTTGACCATTGGCGTAAGCGCCTCTATTTCGTGTTGTGCAACAAAGGCAGAAGTATATGTTAAATCTAGGGTTAACTGGCTCATGATTAAACTTTGGCCAAAGCGGCCTTTAAATGATCGATTACTTTAATTTCAATAGGATCTACTCCACGGATTTGAGCGAGTTCGAATGATACCCAATCACCAAAATGCACTAAATAAAAGGCTTTTTCCACCCTAGATTTACCTTTAGACCATATTTCAATACTATTTTTACTATATTTACCGACTACGTCCTTAGTAATATCGGTGCGAATGGCTGTCCGATTGTAATCATCTTTATTGCGAAGGAATATTACCGCCAGATCATCGTGCTGATCGTGCCAACCTACCAATTCATTGTGATTCATTTCGGGCAGCACGTGGTGCCAGCAGAGTAATTTAGCATTTTCATTGATCTGCTGTCTCCAACGGATGGCTACTGCTTCGTTGTGATCAGCTGCATAAATAACGGGTAAACGACTGCCAATTTGGGTGGCAACTTTATGGGCTGCTTTACGGATTTGGTCTTGCTCTTTGAGTAAAGAAGCAGCAGATTTTGCAATTTGTGGGAATATCTTACCGCTTATCAGTTTTGCACTATGCAGCACCGAAAGTTGGGCAACAATCGAAAAGCCCATACAAGCACGTGGGCTGCTCCAGCCACCTGTTACTTGAACATAATCCAATTTGTGGAGTTTGGCTAGTTCGATGAGTTTACCACCAGAGGCGATACAAACAATTTTTGCGCCAGTAGTAAGTAAATGTTCGAATGTACTCAATGTTTCCTCTGTATTACCGGAATACGAAGAACAAATAGCAAGGGTATGTTTGTTGATCCAGCGTGGGGTTTCGTATCCTTTACTGACAAAAATCGGTAATTTACATTCAGAACGCACTAATTCTTGTACAAAAGTGCCACCAATTCCGCTACCTCCGAGACCAGAAATAAAGATCGAACGGTAAGGCGCGTTGTGTTTGGCCAAACTGGTGTGTTTAGCAAGTGCTAGGGCTTCCTCTAATTGCTCGGGGAAGCGTTGAATCATTTTATCCATTAAAGATGTGTTCTAGTAAAATAAGCCGCAAAGGTATGGCTTTTTACGATTTCACCCACTTATGGCATGATGTTTTCCCGTTAGAATAAAATAGTTGGAGGAAATAGAGACCCGATGCAAAGGATGTTACATCAATATCGTGGTTATTATGCTGTATTTGCTGGCCTGTAACTAATATTTTGCCAGATACATCAAATATTTGAAAAGATTCCAATAGTATACTTTCCTGCCGATTCACAACACGAAGTGATGTCGTTGCTGGATTTGGGGCAATCACCACAGCAGTGCCTTCTACTACCTCATCACTTGCTGAAGTACATAACGGATTAGAAGGACTCAATACCTTTACATTGATAATATTGGAAAAAAGATAAGGTAAAGTACCAATTTTGCGTGCAGCACGCATAAAAAAGCCACCAAATTGCGAGTGAATGGCTAGTGGTTGATAATTGCGCATATTGGTATTCGGGATTTTCACCCATTTAGTACCAGTGGCTGTTGTGGTATCGTCCACCAATTCGTACCACGCATATTCGATAGGCAATTCGTTTTCGGTTGGAGTAGTTTGAAGGTTCTCTTCAATCAATTCAATTGGATCGAAGTGGCAAATCTCTTGTGCGCAACAAATAGAACCTGGATGCTGAAGCATCGTGGATTGGGCAAATGCTTGTGAACAGCCAAAATAGGCTGTGACCAGCAAAAGAGTAAGTTTTCTCATAAAAATCGGCTAATGTGACGTGATTAAGAAATATGGTCACCGCCTTTCAAAAACAACGTGCAGGGGGGGCGCAGGGGGGTGCGTTGTAGTGAAGTGGTAACACAGTGGATATTGTAGTACAAATGTATAACTATTTTTGGGTACTTTGCAATATATAAGGTAAAATTTTTGTAAAATCAGCAAAATTAAATATTTCCCACTGCCCATACTTCCGAAACCACGTCATTTGACGCTTTGCGTAATTACGAGAATGTTGCTTTATTTTATCAATTGCTGTCTCTTTTGACCACGATCCGTCAAAATATTGAAACCATTCTTCGTACCCTACTGTACGCAATGCAGGGTAATGCCGATAAGGCAGCAAATTTCGCGCTTCGTCCTCCAAACCCGCTAAGATCATCTGATCTACGCGTTGATTGATACGATCATACAACTGTGGTCTTGGCCAATCGAGCAAGATTTGATGTACCTCGAAATCTCTTTGATCGGGTACTCCTTTAATATACGTTGAATAGGCCGCTCCCCCACTCCACATTACTTCTAATGCCCTTCGCAATCTAGCGGGGTTTTGTGGATCGACTTTAGCAAAATATGCAGCATCCAAGGCTGCCACCGTTGATTGTAACCAAGGTAAACCACCTTGTTCGATCCCTTCATCCACCTTTATTTTCACTTCCGCTGTCACCTCTGGAAAATGATCGAGTCCATTACACAAAGCATTGATAAATAATCCAGAACCGCCAGCCACAACAACTATATCATGCTTCAAAAATAATTTTTTTAGTAGTTCCAAAGCATCTTTTTCAAAATGTCCTACGCTATATGTATCCGTAACAGATAAAGTATCAATAAAATGATGCTTTACCGTGTCCAATTCCTCTTGACTAGGCTTTGCAGTACCAATGCTCATTTCGCGATAAAACTGCCGGCTATCAGCAGAGATTATCTCTGTTCCAAAATGCGCTGCCAATCGAATTGCGGTTGCTGTTTTACCGCTT
>JAAFHO010000215.1 GCA_013297575.1 Chitinophagales bacterium | reverse complement strand
CCTAAAAAACGATCCTCGTGCGCTTGTCCCTCAACCGGAAGCCACCATGCACCTACCCGTTGCCATCGGCGATTATACGGATTTTTATTCCAGTATTGAGCACGCCACCAATGTAGGAAAAATGTTCCGCGACCCAGCCAATGCCTTGCTGCCCAATTGGCGACACCTTCCCGTAGGTTACCACGGTAGGGCATCGTCGATCGTGGTGAGTGGAACACCTATCCGTCGTCCACACGGGCAAGTATTACCCAAAGGCGAGGAGACTCCTGTATTTCAAGCAAGTGCCCGCCTCGACTTTGAATTGGAAATGGCTTTTATTATCGGGAAAGAAAGCAATATGGGTAATCCGATTAGCACCAACGAGGCAGAAGACTATATTTTTGGTATGGTATTGTTCAACGACTGGTCGGCACGCGATATACAGCAATGGGAATATGTACCACTAGGCCCATTTTTGGGTAAAAACTTTGGCAGTTCCATTTCCCCTTGGGTCGTTACGTTGGAAGCCCTTGCGCCCTTCCGTGTTCAAGGGCCTGCACAAGAACCACAACCGCTCCCTTATCTGCAAAGTGCAGGCATGAACAACTATGATATTGCCCTAGAAGTGGCCATTCAACCCGAAAATGCGCTTGAAACCATCGTTTCCCGCTCCAATTTTAAATACATGTACTGGAATATGGCGCAACAACTCGCTCACCACACGGTTAATGGCTGTAATGTACGTGTAGGCGATATGATGGCTTCTGGCACAATAAGCGGGCATACCGAAGATTCTTATGGCTCTATGCTTGAACTATCTTGGATGGGTACCAAACCCCTAAAAATGGCCGATGATAGCGAAAGGACATTTATTCGCGACCATGATACGGTTATTATGCGCGGTGCGGCAGTTCGTGGAGATGTACGTGTTGGATTTGGGGAAGTGAGTGGAAAAATATTTTGAAATGATTATTTTATCGCGATACATACAGCCTAAGGAAATAATTAACCCAAATTACCGTTTTTCTGCTCCATCAATAATCCAAGGAACGTAAAAACAATAATTTATCACGTTCCTATGCACCGCATTCGACAATAATATGCAACAAAGAACAGACGTAGAAGCCATTACCAGATTGGTACAATCAGAAACCAGTTTTCTCCCCAAACTCGCCGAAGCCACCTCCAAAGTGATTGTTGGCCAAGAAACCATGATGGATCGCTTGCTCATTGGCTTGCTCACCAGAGGACATATTCTATTGGAAGGTATGCCCGGACTGGCCAAAACACTCGCCATCAAAACACTGGCCCAGGCCGTGGATGCTAAATTTAGCCGTATCCAATTTACCCCTGATCTATTGCCTGCCGACGTAGTGGGTACCACCATTTACAATCCAGCAAAAGCGGAGTTTTATGTGCGGAAAGGACCTATTTTTGCCAATTTTGTCTTAGCCGATGAGATCAACCGCGCTCCAGCAAAAGTACAAAGTGCCTTATTGGAAGCTATGCAGGAACGGCAAATCACCATCGGGAATGATACGTTCAAATTAGAAGAACCATTTTTGGTATTGGCTACCCAAAACCCAATCGAACAAGAAGGTACGTACCCATTGCCCGAAGCGCAGGTGGATCGCTTCTTGCTCAAAGTAAAAATTGGGTATCCTACCATGGAAAACGAACGCGCCATCATGCAGCGCAACCTCAACGGAGAAGAAATACACGTACCAAAAGTACTCAGCATTGATACCCTCTTGCGTGCCCGCGATGTGGTAAAAAAGGTGTACATGGACGAAAAAATTGAGCAATATATCCTCAATATTATCTTTTCTACCCGCGAACCCGCCCGATTTGGTTTACCTCAAATTGCACCACTCATCAGTTATGGTGCTTCGCCACGCGCAAGTATAGCATTGGCACAGGCAGCACGCGCAATGGCTTTTATCAACCGCCGTGGTTTTGTTACACCCGACGACGTGAAATCCATTGCCAATGACGTATTGCGCCACCGCATTGGCCTTACTTACGAAGCGGAGGCAGAAGGTATCGACCAAGAAGCCATTATCGCCAAAATATTAACGACTATTATCATTCCCTAATCTTGGAGGCAACCGAACTATTAAAAAAAGTCCGCAAGATCGAGATCAAAACGCGGGGACTGAGCAGCCACCTGTTTACGGGCGGGTACCACAGTGCCTTTCGTGGGAAAGGGATGTCGTTCAGCGATATTAGGCTTTATTACCCAGGCGATGACGTGCGTACCATAGACTGGAATGTAACTGCGCGCACGGGCGATCCGTATGTAAAAGAATACGAAGAAGAACGCGAAAATACCATGATGCTGTTGGTGGACGTAAGTGCATCTGCGGTTTTTGGCAGCCATACCGTTTTTAAGGAAGAATACCTCTCCGAACTCTGCGCAGTGCTGGCTTTTTCGGCTATTGCCAACAACGACAAAGTAGGTGTTTTGCTCTTTTCTGATCAAATTGAACTGTATATCCCGCCCAAAAAAGGCAAGACCCATATACTTAGGATTATCCGCGAAATATTGACCACCAAGCCCAAAGGCAACGGCACGGATATGAACAAAGCCCTACAATTTGTAAATAATATCCTTAAAAAACGCAGTGTTTGCTTTGTACTCTCCGATTTTATCGACAAAAACTACAACGATGCCCTGCGTATTATCGCGCGTCGGCACGACCTGATTGGTATCCATTGCTGGGATCTGCTGGAACGCGAACTCCCCGATGTGGGCGTACTGCGTGTCACCGATGCAGAAAGCAACAAACAAGTATGGGTGGACACGACGGGTAGCGCGCTACGCAGGCAGTACCGAGAGAGTTTTGAGGCACATGTAGCCGATACAAAAAACCTATTTAGGCAAGTAGGTGCTGATTTTTTGACGTTGGGCACGCATGAGCCTTATGTACAGGCTTTGTTGAAATTCTTTTCGCAGCGGTCGCAAAAGGCGATTCAGCATGGGTAGTAACTGATGATTAATCACCTTTGCAGTTGCCCTCTATAATTTGGGTCAAAATCTATCATCCATTCAATACCATATTTGTCTCTAAACATCCCAAAATATGAACCCCAAGGACTGTCGGCAATAGGCATTTCAACTTGTCCACCCGCTGAAAGTCCGTTGAATAACTTATCGGCTTCTTCTTTGCTTTCTGCACTAATTGATATTTTAGACCTGTTTTCGTTTTCATTAACTTTGCCCATACTTTCTGGAATGTCATTGCCCATTAAAACATTTTTGCCGATAGGTAAAGCAATGTGCAATATTTTATTTGCATCAATTTCTGCTACCGGGAATTCAGGGCTTGACAGGTCTTTGAGCCGCATAATCTTTGCGAATTCTCCACCAAATACTGATTTGTAAAAATTAAATGCTTCTTCGGCATTGCCATTGAAGTTGATGTGTGGATTGATAAGTGCCATAATTTTTATTTTTAATTAATTTTTTCAACTCTATATCGTATAGCATCTTCAAGAATATCCATATTGATATCTTTCAGCGCTTTGAACTTAATACAATAACCTGTCACATTGGCCTTACCTATTGTTTTTCCGTATGTTTCAGGCAAATACTTTTTGTCATCAATACCGATAATATAAACAGATATGCCTGTCGTGTTTGCACTGATCCCAATTTGATAAAATTCTTTGGTTTTGCCGTCAGCATATTTTATGGTTTGAATTCCATATCCAATATTAGGATTAGTGACAATTTTTCCTTTATCATCTTTGCCATCTAAGAACCATAATTTACAATTGGGCAATACTTGAAGTATGCGGTTGTGCAACGTTTCAATGTCCGAACGTTTTGTCTCAGGTTGAGTGGAAATATAATCTTGAATTTGCTCTTGAATGTTCATTTATTACCTGTTTACAACATAATTCATTTCAATTACCCCGCAAGCAAATTGTCGAGTATTCAATAGGTTCAGTTTTATTTTGTTTTTGATGTCGGTAAATAATGGAATACCTTCTCCAAGAATAATTGGATTTACAAAAAGCCAATAGCCGTCAATTAAGTTTTGCTGAATGAGTGCATGTGTTGCTGTCGGGCTGCCAAAAAGCAGGATGTCTTCACCGGCCTGTTGCTTTATTTCATTGATTTTATCTGCAATATTGCTACTGATAATTGTAGTATTGGTCAAATCTGAATTTTCCATTGTTTTTGACAAAACAACTTTGTGCACTTTGCTATACCACTTTGAATGTTCTATTTCATGCTTAGTAGCCGTCGGTTTGTCGCCTGCGGTAGGCCAATAACTTTCCATCATCTGGTAAGTTACTCGTCCATATAATGAAGTGTCGCCTTCTGCAATCCGGTTACCGACATAATCAAAAATTTCTTGGTCGGCTTTAATCCAATCCATTTCTCCGTTTGGTCCTGCGACAAAACCATCCAGCGAGATGTGCATAAATGAAATTATTTTTCTCATGGTGTTTTTATATTATTGTCTATGCTTTGTGAATGTCAGTACCATTACCGTTACCGCCCGCTCTGCTTGGCAAAGTTACGAAAAAATGAAAATGCAGCGCATTGTTTTTGGGGAATTTTGACAAGTGGATATTTATACAAAGTTCAGAAGCGGCGGCGTATGGCTGTCCGCGTAGCGCAACGGTCTGGGCTTGCCGAAGTGGGGTAAAACAGGAATCCATAAGTCTGGCTAACTGAAGCCAAATTGAAAAACAAAAAGTTAAAACATGGCTTCCGTCAGCTTCTATTTTGGCGCACCCTATTGCCTGCTGGCTTTTTTCTAGTTTGCCCTGCTGCTTTTATTTTGTCAAGTACCAATAAATAATTTGTCCACCTGCAATAAAACCTAAGAGCAAACCAAATGACATTATTGAAAATATTTTAATTGGCATTTGTCCCATTACAACGTGTCCTGCTCCATAAAGTCGGCTAATTGTAAATAAAAGTAGTGATGCCATTAAAGATGTTTGTCTTGTCATGCCGTACTTTGCTGAAATTACAGTAATTGTCCACGCCAAAATAACACCTGCAATAAAACTTGCTGAAACGTAGTAAGGTGGCGTAAATGGCGAAGGCTTTAAACCCTGGCTTTCTAAAACTGCGTTCCACTTTTTTGCGACTGTCGTAACTGTAACTGTTACATCACAAATGTTGATAAAAAGCCCGCCAAGAAGTCCGCTAAGAATAATTTGCATTGTTGTAAACGATGTTGTGACCATTTTTTATATTTTTAATTGTTAATAATGGCACAAAAGTAGTTGCTGTTTACTCCTTGAAATTGTATGATATTGCTGTTTTTAAAAGATCGCTTGGATTTGCTCCATTTGCAAATTTTTTAAATGTGTTTGTAAAATGAGATTGGTCTGAAAAACCAAGTTCATAAGCAATTTCGGTTAATGATTTGTCTTGAAATATTAAACGTCTAGCTTCATTTAGTCGCAGTTGGATTTGATAAGCGTAAGGTGTTAAGCCCGTTTTAGTTTTGAAAACCCGTAATAAATGAAACTTGCTTAAAAACGATTGTTCAGCCAATTCGTCTAACGAAAAACTGGATTTGTAATTTTTGGTAATGAAATTAATGGCTCTGTCAACAGCTTCGTTTTTATTATCTTTAATCTCGTCATTTTGTAAAATCGTTGCTTTGAGTTTTAGTAAGTCTGTCAAAAGCAAAAAAAGCATCCCTTCATTTTCTAATGTGCTTTCAAAATTATTGAGTAAGTCAAGTGTTTGCATAAAAATCTTTTTTAAATTTACGTCTTCAACTACAAAATCTGGAAATGTGATATTTATATTTGGGTTAAAAATCTCTTCAACTAATTTTCGCTTTACTGCAATTGTATCAACTGTCCAACCAATACTTTCATCAGGTTTGCCCGAATGAACTTTGTCTGGGTGAATTAAGAAAAACTGTCCTTCGGAAATTGGAAAAATATGATCGCCCACATAGAATTGTCCTTGCCCTTGCTTTATGTAACCAATTTGATAATTTTTTGGAAAGAAAGAAATATTGTCCCAATGATTGCCACTCCAACCAACCAATTCTAAACTGTCATTACCCAAAGGCTCTGTTTTGTAAAATGTCGCCTTGATATTTTTTTTACTCATTTTATTTCAGTCTGTCGAAAATTATAGGGTATCCAATAAACTTGCAGCCTAACGCCCGCTCCGCTTGGCAAAGTTACGAAAAAATGAAAATGCAGTGCATTATTTTTGGTCTGTCGTTACGCCAATTATAACGCCAAAGTTGCCGTCTGTTTGTGTCCAATTTTGTTCGGGTAAATATGTACGTGAAACAAGCCCATCGAGATACAACGCGTTTTTGCAACCCATTTTTTTAAAGTAGTTTGCAAAGTCATAAAAATTGATTTCCTTTTTAGACATCGCAAAAATGATTTTATTGTCTGGCAAAATTCCAACGCCATTTCTAATATTCAGATTTGTTGAATTTTCTTTAAATGCCGAATGAATTTGTCCGTCAATAACCAACATTGGGCCTGATTGGGTCGCATATTTTATGTTTCCATTGTCCATAAAATTTGTGGTGGTACAGATCATTGGAAAACTGTCAACCGTGCAATAAAAAACGCCATTTGGCTTTAAGTAAAAATTGCCGTTTCCGCTTGTCGTATCTAAAGGTGTAATTGTTTTTTGATTTTCAATGAAAAGTCCTTGCGGTGCATTGTTTTGTTTATACATACCTGCATTCATTGCAAACACCAATAGTTTATGATGTTTGTCAAGCCAATTTTTTAAATTTTGTATGCTCTTGAAATTTTCTTGTTGCTCATTCTTCCAATAAAGTTTAATCTCTTGCTTTTTTATGTCAACGATATAACTTACAAATCGGTCGTCTGCACTTTTTTGTTTTTGGGCAAAAACAATTATTCCTACTGTTGATAGAATAAGAATTGTTGTTAATGTGAATATGCTGTTTTTGTTCACGGACTGTTTCGGAATGATTATTTGTTCTTTTTTACTAATTCAACTATTTTATTGTACAGCAATTTCTCTTCTATTGGTTTGGAAATGTAACTATCCATCCCAAATTCTTTACATTTAGAAACGTCCATCGTAGTTACATCTGCTGTCAATGCAATGATTGGAATGTGAGATTTCAATGTTTTGCGTATGTATTCTGTTGTCTCAAAGCCGTTCATTTCTGGCATATGTAAATCCATCAAAATAATATCGTAAGTGTTGGTTTGCATTTTTTCTATTGCCAATTTTCCATTGCCTACTATTTCATGTTCAAATCCAAAATCATTCAGTATAATCTTAATTAGTAATTGATTTAATGCTACATCTTCGGCTACTAATACCCGCAGGTTTTTAATTTCTGAAACGGGGTTTAATAGAATAATTTCTTCTTCAAGTTTTAAATTTGCTATACCAAAAGGAAGTATAAAGCTAAATGCAGAACCTTCACCAAGTTTACTTTTTACGCTAACACTTCCTCCTTGACCTTCTACTAATTGCTTTACAATAGAAAGCCCCAACCCTGTGCCTCCATAAGAAGTAGATGTGTTAATTTCAGCCTGTTCAAAAAGATTAAAAATGGAATTTAATTTGTTGTCAGCAATGCCAATTCCTGAATCGGAAACTACAAATTCAATGGTCACATTTTCTTTGTCTTCGTGCAGTAATTTGATCGTTAGTTTAATTTTTCCCTTGTGTGTAAATTTTATGGCATTGCTGAGGAGATTAAAAAAAATCTGATTTAGTCTTAATGAGTCGCACCAAAGTATAGAAGGTACTTTACTGTCGTGTTCTACTGCAAGTTCTAAATTCTTTTCTTTTATTTTCAGGTCAAAAGAATGTAGTATTGCGCTTATTGATTTCCGAATTTCGATGGGGTGTTTTTCAAAGGTCATTTTACCTGCATCTACTTTTGCCAAATCAAGTATATCATTTATAAGCAGGTTTAAAGACTTGCCACTTGTATTTATAGCTTCTACAAATTCTTTTTGTTGTGACCCTAATTCAGTTTTCAATAACACATTTGTAAACCCTAAAATGGAATTTAACGGTGTGCGAATTTCGTGGCTCATGTTAGATAAAAACTGTTGTTTGGACTTTGCAGCATTTTCTGCAGATACCTTTGCATCTATCATTTCTTTTTCAAACATTTTGCGTTCGGTAACATCCCGTGCTGCTGCAAAAACCCCAAGAACATTGCCTTTATCATCTTTATAAACAGAAGCATTGTATAACACATCTGTCAAATTTCCATTTTTATGTTTTATCGTTAGGGGATAATCAGCCACAAAACCTTTTTCAAAGACCTGCTGATAACCCTCTTGTGCTTTTTGCGGTTCAGTGAAATAATTGGAGAAATCAGTATCAATCAATTTTTCACGTTCAACTCCCGTAACTTTTATGGATGCTTCATTCACATCTGTTATTTTTCCATCGGCACTAATGGTAACAAGAGGGTCTAAGCTCGCTTCAATTAAACTACGGGCATACTGGGATGCTTGTTTTTGTTCGGTAACATC
>JAAFHO010000213.1 GCA_013297575.1 Chitinophagales bacterium | reverse complement strand
TCCAAAAAACCAAATTGATGCGCTAATGATGCTTTTCCTGGAAAACGCCCGTGTTGGTCGCGTACGTTTGATACGCTTTCCTCCCAACGGGTTGCCATAAAAAAAGTGGATGCAGGGAGGTCAATGCCTAATTGAATGGTATCTTCCTCTATTGCACAAAGTGGCGTTCCATACAGCGCGGTTATTGTATTTTGATCAAAAACAGAAGAAAAACTGGTGATATTGCTAGGACAATGGGCTGTTTTGTATGGTTCGCCTTCTTTCAAATGCTTAAAAAAATGATCTTCTACCACTAAGATTTTACCATTGGGCAATACTAAACGATAATCTTTTTGCGCTGCAACAAAATGCAATTGGTAGGGAATCCCTAAAATTTCGTCCAATAACAAACGCCAAGCATAGGTTTTTTCTGCTTGGAAATCAGGTGTACAATAGAGATGAATCATGATTTTCTGTTTTCCAATCGTCGATCAATTTCAGATAAAATCTTATGGGCTAATTGGAGCGCATTAACACCATCTTGCAATGATACCAGCGGGGTCGTATTTTCTTTAATGGACTTAGCAAAAGCGTTCAGTTCCTCCATAATGGCATTGGTTGCTGTGGTTTCAGGCATTTGCAATTGCAACCATTTTTTTCCATCGGGGGTATCAAACTCCATTAACTGATCTTGCGGTGGCAAATGTGGCGCATCTGTTTCGAATAAGCGAATCATTTGTGCTTGTTTTTCCAAAAAATCAAGGCTGATATAGGTGTCTTGCTGAAAAAGCCGCATTTTCCTCATTTGCTTTAATGAAATACGACTGGCGGTCAAATTGGCAATGCAACCGTTTTCAAATTCTATGCGCGCATTGGCAATATCGGGGGTTTTGCTCATTACCGCAACACCACCTGCACTTACTTTTTTAACAGGACTTTTCACCAAATGTAAAATTAAATCCAAATCGTGTATCATTAAATCCAACACGACAGAAACATCGGTGCCGCGCGGCTGAAAAGCAGACAAACGGTGTGCTTCAATAAACATGGGATTCAATTCCATGTCTTGAACGGCCTGAAAAGCAGGGTTAAATCGTTCAACATGCCCCACTTGGACTTTCATACCTGTTTTTTGCGCCAATTTCAGGAGTTGTCGGCCTTCGGCGGTTGTATGTGTGACTGGTTTTTCAATAAATACATGTTTGCCTTTTTTCAAAGCCATCGCAGCGAGTTCATAATGGCTAATAGTAGGCGTAACAATATCAACGACATCGCAGGCATCCAGCAAATCTTCCACTGAAAGAAAACGCTTTATTTGGTATTTTTCTATTGCGGAAGCGGCATTTTGGTCATTGGGATCATAAAACCCAACAATGTCCCATTGGTCACTCATAAGTGCACAATTGATATGGATTTTACCTAAATGACCTGCGCCAAGAAAACCTAGACGTAATTGCATTTTTTTATATTTTTGGTTAGGAACGTTAAATACGGCATCAATAAACTGGCCAATCGCCCCTTAATTTTAGTACTTTTTCTACAATATCGCGAACGCATCCTTGCCCACCATTCAATGGCGAGATATAACGTGCTACGTTGATAATTTCGGGTACAGCATCGGAAGGGCAAGCCGGCAAACCCACTTTGCGCAATACGGGCAAATCTGGCAGATCATCACCCATATAACAAACTTCGATGGGCGACAGCATAAATTCGCGGATAAACTGTTCAAATACGGGTACTTTCTTACTAATACCCGAATATATTTGTTGAATACCCAATGTTTTTAAACGATTAGATACGCCTTCGGAACGGCCTCCGGTAATCACGCAAAAATGATATCCTTTTTCCACGGCCCATTTAATGGCTTGTCCATCTCGGACATTCATGGTACGCAAGAATGCCCCATCTTCGGTTACTAGCACATCGTTGTTGGTGAGTACGCCATCTACATCTAATACAAAAGCACGAATGGCCTTCATACGGTCGAACAGATGTTGTAATTCGATCTGCGGCTGATCCAATAAATTGGACGAATTATTGGGCGTTATTTGTTCCATACTGCTTTATTTACAATTTGATAATTTTTTTTTAACAAATGACGAACGAAAATGTTAAAGTTGGCGTTACTGCACTTATTCTAATCTCGAAATTCTCGAATTTTCAATCAAATAAATTTATGCAACTCCGAACATTCTATTTTCTTTTGCTTTTGGTACTAGCCCAGCAAGCAACCGCCCAAACCAATACTAACAAACGTTACCAAGGTCTTTTATGGGAAATCAGTGGCAAAGGTACTGCACGACCAAGTTACCTGTATGGAACAATGCATGTTCCTGAAAAATTAGTCTATAATTTATCCGATTCCTTTTTTATTGCGCTGCGCCATTGTGATTATGTGTCGCTGGAAACAGATCATAATGTATGGCAGGAATTTATGCAAAAGATGAAAGAGGACAATGAAACGTTTGGATACGCCGAAAATGGCGGTTTTTCTACTCGCAATAATTACAATAATTATACAGACCTCTACGGCCAATCTTTCAAACTAGAAGCACCTGATACGCGCTTGTTTGAGGCTATGTTTGCCTATAAACCCGTTATGGCCAATGAGTTTTTGTACCGTTCCAATGGTTTTGGCGAAGATTTTGAAGAAGATACTTATCTTGATTTGTTTATTTTCCAAGCAGGCAAAAAACTAGGCAAACAAGTTATTGGACTCGAAACAATGGATGGCAGTTACGAATCCGTAACACGTGCGCGCATTCCCGATGATGATGAAAAAGAGGAATATAATCCTTATGGGGGTAAATATATCAATCCCAATAGTATCCGCGATGCTTATCGGAAACAAGATTTGAACGCGCTGGATTCTCTAAATTCCATTATGAGTCCGGGCAAAAACTTTAGGAAATGGATGCTCGAGGAGCGCAATATTGTAATGGCCAATGGCATTGATTCTATTGCAAAAATGGGAAAAAACATGTTTTCAGCCGTAGGAGCAGCGCATTTAGCCGGCGATATTGGGGTTATTGAGCAATTGCGCAATCGTGGTTATACGGTGCGTGCTGTCCAATTCTCTTTCGATACGGATAAAAAAAACATGGCCGATATAGAAAAGATTCGCTACCCCGTCAAGTTGACTCAACAATGGTCTAACGACTCTGTTTGGTCGGCAGAAGCACCTAGTAAATTCTATACTACATCCGAGGCATGGCGTATAGAGCAGAGCCTTTGCGCCGATATGTGCAATGGTGCTTATTATGCTGTTTATCGTTTAAAAACCAATGGACTTTGGACTGGTCAGACCCCTGAATATATTTCAACCCGAATAGACAGTATCATTTACGAGAAAATACCGGGCAAAATTCAAGAGCGTAAACGCTTTACGAGTCCTTTCCCCGGCCACGATATTACAACTAAAACAAGACGTGGTGATATTCAGCGCTACAAAATAATGATTACCCCTTCGGAAGTTATAATGTTTATTATGGGCGGTAATGGCGATTATGTATCGGGCAAAGAGGGTGATCAGTTTTTTAATTCGATCCAACTCAATCCATTAAAATCTATTACACAGGAAAAAGAAACCCTTATTGAACCTAAGCCAGGTAATATAAAAGTCAAATTTCCAGTATCTACTTTTATCAATACCAGTACCGATAAAAAAGCGACTGAACTTTATATTGCCGGACAAGAAAAAAATCCAGATAACGGATATTATTTCCTGACACGGGTAAGTTATCACGATACCGAATATATCGAGGAAGATACCTTTGAACTCAATATTATTTGTGAAAAAATAGCAGAACAATTTACTAAAACCAAGCCTACGCTTACACCGGGTCAAATTGTACCTTATCCTACCCAAACTTTTAGTTTTCAATCGGATAAGGATAAATCATATTATTTTGGTAAAGTTGTTATTGATGGGCCTCAGTACTATTTAATGGGTTGCCGTAACACCACAGGAAAATCACCAGATGCTTTTTTTAATTCATTTGAACTAAAACCTTCTACATGGCCAGAAGGATGGATGGAGAAAAAAGATACTTCAGGAGAATATACCGTTATGGTACCAAAAGCAGAGGAAAAGCAACCTAGCCAACTTTATCAAAATTTGAAAAAAATTGGAGAAGAAATTGCAAAAAAAGCCCGTGCAAAATATGGCGATAATGGCGACTACGACTTTTATGGCAAAAATTATAGCGACCAAATTGTTTCACAGCAGACCGGAGAAAAAGTATTTGTCAATTCGTATCCTTACTCATCTCGTGTATTCCCTGACAAAGATTCCCTAAAACGTAGTACTGATACGTATGTTAGTGCCAACAAGCAAATGATGATCAAATCTTCTAAAATTGAGGCAAAAGGAGATACAATGATTGTTATGACTTACGAAGTGGTGGATACCAATAGTAATAGAGGCATTTTACAAAAGATATTCCTTACCAACAAACGTAGGTACTCGCTCATGGCCAATATCAATACGGATGCCCCCCCAAGTGCTTTTATTAACAAAGTGTTTGAGACATTCCAGCCGATGGATACTAGTCTACGACATGCTATTGAATTTGGTGGAAGAGACATTCGATTTCTCGACAATATATATGCAGCCGATAGTTTAGTGCGCAAAAAAGCACTTAGCGAAATGAGGGGTTTCAATTGGATCGAATATAAAAAAGAGGATTTTGGCCTATTGAAAAGCCTTATTACACACCCCGATTTTGATAAACTCAAGTTTACAGATAAAGAATATTTATTAGCATCGATTACGGCAGGAAAATCGCCGGAAGCACTTCCGTTTATCAAAAATTTCTATTATACTCATGCGGATAGTGCGCGTTATCAAAGTGTTGCTTTAAAAAACATTCCACGCTTAAGGAGTAAAGAGGCATTCAAAACACTTTTTGAATTATTATTGGCCAAACGCCCGTACATGGACTATAGCCATATTAATGCAATTTATTACACACTACAGGATACACTGGAACTAACACGTCATTTTGTTTCGGATTTAGTACAACTTTCACAACGGGAAGAGCATACGAATAAAGTAGAAAAACTGTTATTCGAAATGGTATCAAAAGGTTTAATTAAACCAAAATCGTATAAAGCACTCAAAAGCAAACTACTTGCTGATCAATATTACGCGCTTAGTCAATCTCGCTTCAATGAAGAAGTAATGCACGACCAAAGTTACACTGACTACCGCTACGGTGGCGGCGGATATGGCGGCAACTATAACCGCTATAACCGGCCTTATTATGATGAAAATGGCGGATACGACTCCGAGGAAGGCGCCAATATTCCGTTACAATTATTGATGACTTTCTATAAAGAAGACAAAGAAGTACAAGCGTTATTCCAAGAAATGTTGGCAAAGGGGAATAAACAAATACAACTAGATGTTATTAATCTATTTGCTAGTGCCGAAATACCCGTTTCTTCCTCCATTTTAGAGCCGCTCAGTAAAAGTGATGAAACCCGATTTGGGTTGTATAGTGCTTTAGTTAAAGGCGGTATTCAAGATCAATACAAATCCTGGTTCAGCGATTCTATTGCTTTAGTGCGTTCGTATATTTTAAAAGGAATACCTGCTGAGGAGATTGATTCTGTACGATTTATTAGTAAAAGCAAGTCGGTAATTGACAAAAAACAGGCATTTATTTACTTTTTTGATGTTAAAAGAAAAAAAAGTAAGGATTGGGTACTCAATTATGTTACTTTACCTACCGACTACGGTCTTAAACCCGCTAAGTCGAAAAATAGTGATAATAGTTTATTGGGAGGAAGTGATAATGATTATTACGGAGACCTTTATGCTAATGGTTACGATCCAAACGCACGGCTCTTTCAGGTACAAGTGGAAGGCAACCTAACAAATGATAAGGATAAACAAACGTTTATCGCTAAAAAAGTAGGTGAGATCCGTTTTTCAGGTCGTAATCGTTACAGATCAGCAAGAAATAGTTATTACGATGAGTACTAGCAATTCGAAATTCTTTAAACTTTAAAATAGTACAATTACAACATGTCAAATCTTTTAGATTCAATTAAATCTTATGTTACTCCTGAGATCGTTAGTCAGGCAGCAGCTTTACTAGGTGAAAACGAGAGTGGCGTAGGCAAAGCGATTGGCGGTCTTGCTCCCACTATCCTCGCAGGTATTTTAAACAAATCAGGTGATTCCAATGCGATGGGTAATGTCTTTAGCTTACTTTCCAACAATAGCAATGCAGGATTTTTGGAGAATTTGGGTGGTTTGGTTGGCGGCGGCAATTTGGCGCATGACGACCCGAAAGATATCGCAGGAAATTTGATGGGTACACTTTTCGGAGGAAAAGTACCAGCCATTATCAATGCACTTTCTGCTTTTTCGGGTATCAAATCTAGTTCTACCTCAACATTGTTGGGTATGGTTGGGCCTTTGGTGATGGGTGTTATCGGCAAAAAAATAAAAAGTGATGGCTTGAACGTAAGCGGTCTTTTAAACTTGCTAGGCAACGAAAAAAGTAGTATTCTAGGTGCTTTACCTGGTGGCATGGGCGCAATTATGGGTCTTGCTTCCGGCTTAGGCGGTGGCAATACCGGTGGCAATATTGCTACACCTGAAGTAGAAACAGCAAGTGGTAACCGTTGGATATGGCCATTATTGCTTTTAGCAGGTTTGGGTGCAGGTATCGTATATTATATGAAAAACTGCGCTGCAAAACCAGAATTGCCAAAAGTAGAAATGGCAGAAATGCCAAAAATTGATTCAGCAGCTATTAAAGCAGCTGAAATGGCCGCAAGTGCTGCTGGATATATGAAAAAATTGGCTTCTGGCTTTGAGTTGAAAGGTAACAAAGAAGGTATCGAAAGCAAATTAGTGGCCTTTATTGAGGACGCAACTAAACCAGTAGATAAAACAACTTGGTTCGATTTCGACCGTTTATTGTTCGAAACAGGCAAATCAAGCATTGATATGTCTAAATCAGCGGATCAGTTGACCAATATGGTGGAAGTGTTAAAAGCATTCCCTAATGTAAAACTTAAAATTGGTGGCTATACAGATAATGTAGGTGGCGAAGCCGGAAATATGAAATTATCTGCTGCTCGTGCAGAAGCCGTTGTGGCATATTTGGTGAGCAAAGGCATCGATAAAGCACGTTTGGCTGGTGAAGGTTATGGTTCGCAGCATCCGGTAGCAAGCAATGACACTGAAGAAGGTCGCGCTCAAAACCGTCGT
The DNA here is from genome assembly GCA_013297575.1 of Chitinophagales bacterium. Taxonomy (GTDB): domain Bacteria; phylum Bacteroidota; class Bacteroidia; order Chitinophagales; family Saprospiraceae; genus M3007. The sequence continues at coordinate 1,342 of JAAFHO010000213.1, read as the reverse complement.
ATTGCAGTACGTGTTACAGCGAAATAATCATCTTTTGATGATGGAATGATACTGGAATGGGCACAGGGCGATGCCCTGTGCCTAGATGATGCGCCCCTTTGGGGCTTGGAATCTAGGCACAAAACCAATATTAAAATTACGAAAAATGGGTTAGCCAATTGCTTGGTTAACCCATTTTTGTCTATCAATAAAATACTTTTCTAATTATTTGAACGCATCTAGCACAGAGCGATGCCCTGTGCTAGATGATGCGCCCCTTTGGGGCTTGGAATCTAGGCACAAAACCAATATGGAAATTAGTGGTTAAAATTACGAAAAATGGGTTAGCCAATTGCTTGGTTAACCCATTTTTGTCTATCAATAAAATACTTTTCTAATTATTTGAACGCATCTAGACCTGTTACATCCATACCTGTAATAAGCAAATGGATATCGTGTGTACCTTCATAAGTCAGTACCGTTTCCAAGTTCATCATGTGGCGCATTACGGGGTATTCATTGGTGATACCCATACCACCGTGGATTTGGCGTGCTTCACGTGCAATTTCCAAAGCCATGTGGACATTATTGCGTTTGGCCATGGATACTTGCGCAGAAGTAACGGTACCTGCATTGGCAAGCGTACCCAACCTCCAAGATAGTAATTGCGCTTTGGTGATCTCGGTGATCATTTCGGCCAATTTCTTTTGGGTCAACTGGAAACCACCGATAGGTTTACCGAATTGAATACGTTCTTGTGAATAGCGGAGTGCCGAATCATAACAATCCAAGGCTGCTCCCATTGCTCCCCATGCAATACCGTAACGCGCTTTGGTTAAGCACATCAATGGGCCTTTCAAACCAGAAACACCTGGTAGTACATTTTTCTTTGGTACGCGGACATCATGGAAAACCAATTCGCCAGTAATGCTGGCACGAAGCGACCATTTGCCGTGGATTTCGGGTGCGGTAAAGCCTTCCATACCTTTTTCTACGATCAGGCCAATAATGCGTCCTTCTTCGTTTTTAGCCCAAACTACTGCAATATCGGCAACGGGAGAATTGGTAATCCACATTTTTGCACCATTGAGGATATAGGCATCGCCATCGTCTTTGATATTGGTGACCATACCGCTTGGGTTGGAACCATGATCGGGTTCGGTAAGGCCAAAACAACCAATATATTCACCAGATGCTAATTTGGGTAAATAATGCCTGCGTTGCTCTTCAGAACCAAACTTATAAATGGGGTACATAACCAGCGATCCTTGCACAGAAGCCATGGAGCGTACGCCTGAGTCGCCACGTTCCAATTCTTGCATGATAACGCCATAAGCGATTTCATCCATGCAAGAATTGGAAC
>JAAFHO010000212.1 GCA_013297575.1 Chitinophagales bacterium | reverse complement strand
TCACCATTGATGCAGGAGTAAGCAGCCAGTTTTTATCTGCGTTACTGATGATAGGCCCATATTTGCCCAATGGCTTAACATTGATTCCTTCCGGCAAAATGGTATCAAAGCCCTATTTAGATATGACAATGGGCTTGATGACCGAATTTGGCGCCCACTGCAAATGGGAAAATGACCGTATTGTTGTATCACCCGGTCAATATACACCAAAATCATTCAAAGTAGAAGGCGATTGGTCGGCAGCATCTTATTGGTATAGTTTCGTGGCTTTAGCGGAAAAAGCAACATTACGATTAAATGGATTATTTCAACATAGCGTTCAAGGTGATGCTGTACTCCCTAAAATGATGGAAGCCTTTGGTGTAGAAACAGCATTTGACCAAGATGGTATTGTTATTTCAAAAACAGGTAATTCCAAGCGACTTTTTGAATGGGACTTTCTTGATTGCCCCGATATTGCACAAACGCTGGCCGTCACCTGTGCCGGAAGAGGCATGCAGGGGATATTTACAGGCTTAGAAACGTTGAGCATAAAAGAAACCGATCGTATTGCCGCCATCAAGCAAGAATTGGCAAAAGTAGGTGCCAGTTTTGTTAAATTGCCGCCACATTTTAATAAAAAACACCCTGAAAAGATATTTTATATGCTGGAAGGACAGGCAAAAATAGATGAAAATCACCCTCCCGTATTTGAGACCTATGGCGATCACCGTATGGCAATGGCCTTTGCGCCACTCGCGTTATTGGGCAATATTATCGTTGAAAATCCAAGCGTAGTTGGCAAATCTTATCCAAGTTTTTGGGAGGATATGGAGGGCGTTTTTGGCCAATAATAGAAAAACGTACTACATAAAACAAATGCACCTAGATGGCGATTCCATTTAGGTGCATTTGTTTTTAAATTTGAAAGGTATAATACTTATACAAACATTTTAAAGACAAAATAAAACAAAAAACCAGCAATAAATGCAACTGGAAGCGTCAGCAACCAAGCAATCGCAATATTTCGGATCGTTTTTCTTTGCAAATTCTTGACACCCCCTTCGGCCACCATCGTACCTGCAATACCCGATGACAATACATGGGTTGTACTTACTGGAAGCCCTAAACCTGTGCTAACGCCAATCGTTGCGGCCGCACATAATTCAGCACTCGCACCTTGCGCGTAGGTTAAATGTGTTTTACCGATCTTTTCACCAATAGTCACTACAATACGCTTCCAACCAATCATGGTACCAATACCAAGACAAATTGAAATCATTAGGATACTCCAAAATGGAGCAAATTCATACGTTTGTGCAAGAATAGAGGAGTTGTGCTTAATGATAGATTTTTGCCCTTTATCTACAATAAACCCATCTTTTATAGCGCTATTGATGCCTTTATTCAAATTCTGAATATCAATCCGAGTCGCAATTAATTGGTCTTTATTACTACGGTTTAAGGTATCCAAACGAGCCACTAATTTGGCAGAGTTGGCTGCATGTGCTAATAAAACAGGGGCGTGAGTATCATCAACTACAGCAGCATTTTTTAATGTTTCACCCAATTCTACTGCCGCTGCTTTAAGTTTTGCGGTATCGATATCAGGATTAAACGCAAATTGTAGCGGCATAAAAGCCATCATTACCACCAAAAGCAAACCAACACCTTTTTGTCCGTCATTAGAACCATGGAAAAAACTAACCAGAGTACAAGTAAGCAATAATACCAAGCGGATCCAAAATGGTGGTGCTTTTTTGGTATCGGGTTCTTTAAAAATGACTTTACTTTTTATAAATACCCGCATCATATACATCAACAATACGGCAAGTGTAAAACCAAATAAGGGCGAAATTAGCAAAGACATACCAATTTCCTGCGCTTTTTGCCAGTTTACCGTTGATTTAGGGTGACCTAGGGAAAAGGCCAAACCTGCACCCAACAAGGAGCCAATCAAAGTGTGTGAACTAGAGCATGGAATACCATAATACCATGTGCCCAAGTTCCAAGCAATGGCAGCAAACAATACAGCAAGCACCAAGGAAACGGTTTCGGATATGCCAGAACCAAGCATTTCATTCACAGGCATCAGTTTTACGATGCCCATGGCCACACCTATACCACTGGTATCGGCATTACCACCAAAAAGCCCCATGATCCAAGCCATCACAACACCTCCAAAGAAAACACCTACAAAATTCATAAATCCAGACCATACCACAGCAACTTGAGGCTTCAACGCTTTAGTGTAAATAACGGTGGCAACTGCATTGGCGGTATCGTGAAATCCATTGATGGCTTCAAAGAAACAGACTGATAATAAACTGACAATCAATAATATAGATGACCAGGTTGATAAATCGTAGATAAAACTTAATAGCATAGTTGAAACAGATTTTAGGAACTAATTTTGAACGCAAAGGTCTTTCCTAGTGCCAATTTTGGCCGAAAAGTAGTGTTAAGTTAATGATAAATTTATTAAAATCAGCGAATATTTTTTAAATCATCTTTTAAAAGTGCCTAAAATAGCCTGTTAATAAAAAAATATTGACACTTTTGCACCCGTTTTTAAACTGATCCATATTTATGAAATTAAGTCCATATTTTTTGCTCCTTTTTTTATGCTATTCCTGCCGAGCACAAGAAAGAGTGACCAGTATCCCACATAAAGACAATAAAACTACTTTTTTACTGGATAGTGCAGCCGCAGCGCATTTTATATTAGTAGATGCTTTTGATCGCTTCTTCGAGCGCGTAACACCTGTCGAAATGTCTATCCAAATGCACCAACCGTTACCGTCGGGCGAAATAAATCTACCGGATATGCGCAACAGATTCAAATCGTATTTGCAATCTGATATGGATTCCTTTTCTGTAAAAGAGAGCCGTTGGGTATCAGAAATACTCACCAAGGTATTTGAAACTGTTCATAGCGTCAATCCCGATATTTTCCCGGATTCGTTAATTTTGATCAAAACCAAGGGCAACCACTATGGCGATGGCGTTTACTACACCCGTGGAAAGTGTATTGTAATCCCCGCAGATGTACTGAATCGGCGCGATAAATCAGCATTTACATCCACTATGTACCACGAAATTTTTCACATTTATTCGCGGCTGCATCCCGAAAAGAGACAAGCACTGTATAGCCTTATTGGTTTTACGAACATCGGCTTAGATCATCTAATGTTGCCATCACCACTGGACGAACGCGTTTTGCATAACCCCGATGGCGTTGATTATGCACAGCGTATCACGCTTCAATTGTCGGATACCGAGCGCGCCGATGCCATACCTATAATATATGCGAATAGTAATGGCTACAATACATCAAATAAAACTTTTTTTTCTTATCTGGAATTTAACCTTTTCAAAGTAGAGCCAGCAGGCGATGGGAATTGGGCCGTAATTACCGCAGATGATGGAGTAACGAGTACACTCAATCTTGCTCAAATTCCAGATTTTTACAAACAAATAAAAGACAATACAACCTATATCATACACCCAGATGAAGTGCTGGCTGATAATTTTTCCTTTATTATGTTGGATTTAGATGGACAACAAGCCTCCATCCGATTTTCGAAAGAAGGGAAAGCATTACTCAAGTCGATAGAGCAGATTATTAAATAGAGCGCATGTATTTTCGTTAAATCTGATTAAACATTGGTTAAACGCAGGTTAATGATTTGCACTAATCTAAAAGGGCGTTTTTATTAAAATGTTGATTATCAATTAATTGGATCTTAATACGTCAAAATTATTAAAATTTGCAAGCAACTCATTTTTGTATTCTCCCGTCAGAAGGCAGTTGATTATTAGGCAAGCCCCTATTTTTGGGCCGTCAAACGATCAATACCTTGTTTGCAGAGGAACGATTGTTTTATCGTTCCTAAACTAAATATCTACATTCAAACATTAAAAACAGATTATTAACCATGTCCAAAAAAATTTTTTCGACCGCACTTTTTGCCATCTTGATCACCTTTAGTGCCATGGCACAAAAAATAGCCGTAGTGGATGTAACCGCAGTATTAGAAGGCTTACCCGATTATCAAAAAGCACAAGAACAATTGGATAAGGTGGCTACACAATGGCGCCAAGAGATTGCTGTTGAGCAAGATAAGATTAAAGGCTTATACAGTAAGTACCAAGCGGAACAAGTTTTGTTGAGCGAGGAAATGAAAAAGCAACGCGAAGACGAAATCACGGCAAAAGAGAAAGAAGTGCGTGAATTGCAACGCCAAAAATTTGGCCCAGAAGGTTCGCTATTTAAAAAACGCGAAGAACTCGTTAAACCGATTCAAGATAAAGTGTATAACGCGATTAGTTCGTATGCCACCAATCGTGGTTTTGATTTTATCTTTGATAAAGGATCCTCTTCTGGTTTGATCTTCGCTGATCCTAAAAATGACAAAACAGACGATATTAAAGGAATCTTAAAAAAGTAGTTTAATTTGGTTTTCGAGAATATCAAACAATATTCTTACCTTTGCTTCGTATTTTACACAGAAACATATATTAAAACAACAATGAAGAAGACGTTCGTATTGACCCTTGCCCTTGTATTGGCATCAGCATCGGTTACTTTCGCACAAAAATTTGGTTACTGCAACTCACTAGCTCTTGTTGGTGAAATGCCAGAAATGAAATCAGCGGATAGTGATTTACAAACCTTTCAGACCATGATGCAAAAGAAGGGTCAGGATATGGTAAAGGCTTTGCAAGAAAAAGCCGCAAAATTTCAGGCAGATCAGGAAAAAGGTGTAATTGCACCTAAAGATGCCGCTGATTTGGAAGAAAAACTCAAAAAAGAGGAAACAGACATCAATACCTTTGCGCAAGCAATGGAAGAGGAAATTGCAAAAAAACGCGAAATTTTGTACAAACCTATTTTGGAAAAGGTAAACGAGGCACTCAAAGCAGTATCCAAAGAAGGTAATTACTTTATGGTGTTTGATGTGAGTACTCAGGTATTGCTCTACGCTGATGAATCTCTTGATGTAACTAATTTGGTAAAAGCAAAATTGGGTCTCCCTGTTACGGCTGTACCTGCTGGTGGTAAATAATTGAGCCGCCAATAGAGTTCCTTAAAAAAAGAAGCCAATCACTATACAACGTGATTGGCTTCCTTTTTTGGGGAATGACGGCAGGTCATTAACGACCCACCGTCAAAATATAACCCCAAAAAACCTATACAAAGTTACCCGCTTTTTGCCACCTTGTCAAGGGCAAATTCAAACTTTAACATTTAGAGGAGTAAGTAGGGCAGCAAATGACCCATAATCGGCATGTTATTGTGAATTTAAGATTTATTTTTATGGAAATTGGTAACAAGTTGGACTTTTTTACGTTCTAATACGGTATCAAACGATTAGAACTTGTTTGATATGAAACTCTATTAAAATATAAAATGAATTCACAGTTTATAACCATAATTAAATGTAAATTGGCTATGTTCCGTATTCTAACAATGCTATTTATTTTAAACTTACTTTTTCTCCCATTTGCTGCTTCGGCGCAAGAGGATTGGGAATTGAAAAGTGAAAAAAATGGTATTAAGGTCTATTTCAAAAAGACAACCTCCGTGTATGAGATAAAATTAGTAACCTCTATTCAGTCTTCACTCTCGGGTATTATTCAGTTGTTTAACGAAGTTGAAAATTTCCCAAAATGGGGGTATAAAGTTACTGAAGCAAAACTACTCAAAAAAGTAAGCGATAATGAGATGTATTATCATTCCAAATTTGATTTTCCATGGCCAATGGATGATCGTGATGTGGTGATGCACACAAAATTGGAACAAGACCCCAAAACAAAAACAATCACTTCAACCAGTGTGGCAGATCCAACTTTTATACCCCAAGAAAAAAACTACTTAAGGATGACCAATTCCAACACTAAGTGGACACTTATTCCTGGGACAAATGGGTGGGTATATGTGGAATACTATATTTATTCCAGCCCCGGAGGAAGTATTCCCGATTGGTTAGTGAATGCTGCAATTGAAGTTGGTCCGCGCGAAACCATCAAAAATATGAAAACCATATTACAACAACCAACGTACAAAAAAGCCAAATTGGCATACATTAAAGAATAGGGGCTAACCTGCGTGTTTGCCCCGACACGGGCGATCCTGCGTGTTTGCCCCGACACTGGCGATCCTGCGTGTTTGCCCCGACACACGAACGAAATATGGCAGGTATATACATTCACATTCCTTTTTGCAGACAAGCTTGTCATTATTGTAATTTCCATTTTAGCACCTCACTGGTGCATAGAGATATAATGGTGGATGCTATTTTGAAAGAAATGGACATGTCTCAGAAATATTTAGGAGACCAAAAAGTGCATTCTATCTATTTCGGAGGAGGCACGCCCTCCCTGTTACCGATACAAGATATAACCCGTATTTTAGAGCATGCACAATCTCTATTTTCGGTGGCCCACGATGCGGAAATCACATTAGAATCGAATCCCGATGATATGTCGCACGTATGGTTAACGGATTTAAAACAATATACCTCCGTCAATCGGTTAAGCATTGGAGTACAATCGTTTCAAAACGAAGACTTAGTATGGATGAATCGGGCGCACAATGCCGTTCATGCACAACAATGCCTGGAAGATGCGCTTTCGACGGGTTTTGACAACCTTACTATAGATTTGATTTATGGTTCACCCACGACACCCGACGAAGTTTGGGAAAAGAATTTATCTATAGCATTTGATTATAAGATTCCTCATTTATCCTGTTACGCCCTTACGATAGAAGAAGGCACCGCATTAGATCATTTTGTAAAAAAAGGTACCTCCTTACCAGTAGATGAAGAACGGTCGGCACGACAATTAGAAATCTTGATGGATTATACCGAAAAAGCAGGTTATGAACAATACGAAATTTCTAATTTTGCATATCCTGGCCGTCATGCACGACATAACAGCAATTATTGGCTAGGCGAGCATTATCTTGGGCTAGGGCCTTCTGCGCACTCTTTTAATGGCAAAACAAGACAATGGAATGTAGCCAATAACGCTAAATATATTGCAGGCATACAAACAGGTAAATTATTGACAGAATTGGAAGTACTATCGGCCAGGGATCGGTTTAATGAGTATATTATGACCATGTTAAGGACGCATTGGGGCGTAAAAATTGCGGATTTAGAGCGGTTACACCCAGAAGGTACAAAAACTTTTGAAAAAGATGTCTCCAAATATATGCTGCAAGGTTTAGTTGAATATACTAATAATTCATATTTATTGACCAAGTCTGGCAGGTTATTCGCTGATCGTATCGCAATGGAATTGTTTATGAATTGATATTCACTCTATTTGTTTTTTTTAAATTGATTTTTAATTCATTTTCAAAATAAAATTTTAAATTTTTTTTGTTAATTGTTTTGAATGATTGGTTAGCATGTGCTTACCTTTCGCCCATTATTTTTTATTTATCAAAACAAAACGAATTTTATTATGATTAGCGAATTAAAAGCGTTTCTCCTTCGTGGGGATGTATTGGGTTTGGCCATTGCCGTTATGATAGCAGGAGGCTTCCAAAAAATTATTGATTCTTTGGTTGCAGATGTAATCACTCCAATTATTGGAATGGTAGGTGGTCAGCCGGACTTCAGTTCCATTATGTTAGGCCCAATTAAAATTGGTAATTTTATCAATGCAGTTATTGGTTTTATTATCTTAGGTCTTATCTTGTTTTCTCTTGTTAAAGCGGCAGGCAAAAAGGCTGAATAAGTGAAATTTTTTTCATTTATAAATCCTTGAAATACTTAACATCTAGGGAATAAATTGATGTTATGGCGAAAAATCTTTAAAATAATTTTGGAGGCAGCTCTTGGGAGTTGCCTCTTTTTTTATAACTTAGTTTTTTTTATTATATTATTGGGTGTTGCGTATATTAGTTTTTTAAATTATTATGTGTTTTGTATTGTGTATGATTACCTATTAATAAAATAAAAGTGTGACCTTTGTGATTAAATTACGTTTGTTATAGCGTTAATTTTTCTTTTTTCTTTCCTTTTTTCATTTTTTTTATCTCGTGTTCATGAAAAACACTTTTACTTCTTCATGCTTTAGCAATTTAAATTGCTCATATTTCAAAATATTTACCAACTTATGTGTTGCTGTTTTCCTGTTAAGTGGTATAGAAATATATGCTCAAGTCAATATTATTGATCCTAATGCAGCCAATGCACCTGATATCAGCAAGTGTTTTGGGGAGGCTGAATTGCAGGGTACTATTCAATTTTCTACCAATGGAGGGACTACTGCGGTGGTTACCATGCCTATGCCCCCTGGACTGGAGTATGTGCCAGGCAGTATGATGCTCGTTTCGCAGATTGGCGGTTTAAGTATCGCCCAAACTTCGGCATCCGTCACTAACCCTATATTTACGATCTCAAAAGGAAGTAATATTGTAGGGGGTAACGAACTTCGCTATAAAATTAGGGTCAAAGCCAGTTGTTTGGCTGTAGAGGGAACAGAAGTGTTTCCTGTAAATGTAAGTTACAATGGTAATAATTTTACGGGTGATTTAACTGCAGATGTATTTGGAGCGG